>JAWVYT010000144.1:0-6256 GCA_033722595.1 Longimicrobiales bacterium | reverse complement strand
GCCCGGGTAGCGCAGGATCGTGGGGTTCAGCTCGCGGACCGCCTCGAGCACGTCGGTCCGGAACCCGTCCTCGTCGGCGAGCGGCGAGTCGGGGTCGTAGATCCCGCCGTAGATGTGGCGGCCGAGGTGCTCGACGAAGTTACCGTAGAGCAGCGGGTCCACCTCGCCGATGGTGCGGTCGAGGTCGATCTTGATCCGGGCGTCCTGGGCCCCGACGAGGGTCGGTGCGGCGAGCGTCGCGGCCAGGAGGAGAACGGCCGTGCGAAGGAACGATTTCGGCATGCTGGCTCCCGATGTGAAGGCGTAGGCGGGCAGGGTGGCAAACGCCTCATCCTGCCCCCGGGGCACGGCCCGGGTCAAGCGGGCGGGTCGAGCGGAAGTGGACGGAGGAGGAGTCGGAGATGAGCGCGAAGCCGTGGTGGGAGGACGCCGTCCTGTACCAGATCTATCCCCGGTCGTACCAGGACACCGATGGCGACGGGGTCGGCGACCTGGCCGGGATCCGCCGGCGGGTGGACTACCTGGAGTGGCTCGGCGTGGACGCCGTCTGGCTGTCGCCGGTCTTCCGGTCGCCCCACGCCGATTTCGGCTACGACATCTCGGACTACCGGGCCGTGGACCCGCTCTTCGGCGACCGGCGCGACCTGGACGCGCTCCGGGACGCGCTCCACGAGCGGGGCATGAAGCTGCTCCTGGACCTGGTCCCGAACCACAGCTCCGAGGAGCACCCGTGGTTCCGGGCGGCGTGCTCGTCCCGGGACGACCCGAAGCGGGACTGGTACCTGTGGGCCGACCCCGGGCCGGACGGCGGGCCGCCCAACAACTGGCTGAGCGTGTTCGGCGGCAGCGCCTGGGAGTGGCACGAGCCCACGGGGCAGTACTACTACCACGCGTTCCTGAAGGAGCAGCCGGACCTCAACTGGCGGAACCCGGCGGTGCGGGCCGCCATGCTCGACGTCATGCGTCACTGGCTCGAATGGGGCGCCGACGGGTTCCGGGTCGACGTCATGTGGCACATGATCAAGGACGACCGGCTTCGGCACAACCCGCCGAACCCGGACTACGACCCGGACGCTCCCGGGTTCAGCTACGACCGCCTGATCCCGGCGTTCACCACGGACCGGCCGGAGGTGCACGACGTGGTGGCCGACATGCGCGGCGTCATGGACGCCTATGGCGACCGACTCCTGATCGGCGAGATCTACCTCCCCGTCGAGCGGCTCGTGCTGTACTACGGCACCGACGGCGGCGGGGCGCACCTGCCGTTCAACTTCCAGCTGGTGCAGCTGCCGTGGGAGCGGGAGCGGATCGAGGCGGCCATCGGGACCTACGAGGCCGCGCTGCCCGAGGGCGCGTGGCCGAACTGGGTGCTCAGCAACCACGACAAGCCCCGGGTCGCGGGCCGGTGGGGCGAGCCCGCCGCCCGGGCCGCAGCCGTCCTCCTCCTCACGCTCCGGGGCACGCCCACGATCTACTACGGCGACGAGCTCGGGATCGGCGGCGTCACGATCCCCGAAGACCGGGTCCGGGACCCTCACGCCCTGCGCGACCCCGGCACACCGACCCGCGACGCGTACCGGACGCCCATGCAGTGGACGCCGGAGCCCGGCGCCGGGTTCTCCGAGACCGAGCCGTGGCTCCCGCTCACGGCGGACCACGAGCGCCGCAACGTGGAGGTCCAGCGCGAGGACCCGGGCTCGATGCTCCGGCTCTACCGGGCGCTCATCCGGCTCCGGGCCGACGAGCCCGCGCTCGTGCGCGGGCGCTACGAGCCGGTCCCGGGACAGGGCCCGGTCCTGGCGTTCGTTCGGGCGCTCGAGGGGCGACGGCTCCTCGTCGGGGTGAACGTCTCCGGCGAGCGCGCCACGTTCCGGCCGGGGCTCGAGCTGCGCGGCGAGGTGCTGCTGTCCACCGCGGGTGACCGGGATCCCGTGGCCGGCGAGCTGTCGCTCGCGCCCCACGAGGCGGTGGTCGTCGCGCTCTAGGCACCGGGCCGAGCGCGGCGCTCACCAGCGGTGGTGGACGGCCTCCCGGATGTAGCGGTCGTAGACCTCGCGGACCCGCTGGAGATCGGCCTCGGACGGGGGCGGCAGCTCCGCGGCCTCCGCGTTCTCGGCGGCCTGCCGCTCGGTGCGGGCCCCGGGGATCGTCGACGTCACGCCCGGGAACGACAGGATCCAGCGGAGCGCCGCCTGGGCCATCGTGGCGCCTTCCGGCACCATGACCCGCAGCTCTTCCGCCGCCCGGACGCCGGTCTCGAAGTCGACGCCGCTGAACGTCTCGCCCACGTCGAACGCCTCGCCCTCGCGGTTGAACGACCGGTGGTCGCCCGGATCGAAGGTGGTGTCGGCGTCGAACTTCCCGGTCAGCAGTCCGCTGGCCAGCGGGACCCGGGCGAGGATGCCGACGTCCGCGTCGCGTGCGGCGGGCAGCAGCGTCTCGGCCGGCTTGAGCCGGAACATGTTGAAGATGACCTGGATCGACTGGACGCCCGGGTACTCCAGCGCCTTCAGCCCTTCCTCCACCTTCTCCACGCTGACCCCGTAGTGGCGGACCTTCCCGTCCTCGACCAGCCCGTCGAGGATCCCGAAGACCTCGCGCATGTGGTAGGCCTCGGTGGGCGGGCAGTGCAGTTGGAGGAGGTCGATGGCCTCCACGTCCAGGTTCCGGAGCGACCGCTCGACGAAGGCGGTCATGGTCGCCCGGTCGGCGTAGCCGGCGGCGGTGTGGGGGTCGAGACGGCGGCCGGCCTTCGTGGCCACGATCAGCCGCTCCGACCGCTCCTTCAGCACCCGGCCGACCAGCCGCTCCGACCGGCCATCGCCGTAGACATCGGCGGTATCGATGAAGTTGATGCCGTGGTCGATGGCCGTGTGGAGCGCCCGCAGCGATGCCTCGTCGTCGGCGCCGCCCCAGTCGCTCCCGCCGATCGCCCAGGCCCCGAAGCCCACGGCGGAGATCTCCAGCCCCGTGCGTCCCAGCTCTCTGTACTCCATGCTCACCTGCCCGTGCTCGTGTGTCCCCTGCCCCCTGTCCGCCCGGGCCCGGGAGCCTGCTTCAGCTCCCGTCCCGCGCCGACAGCCGGATCGTCACCGGCCCCTCCTCCAGCGGGATCACCCACGCGCCGCGCTCCCGCGGGTACGAATCCGCCGGCCGTACCGTATCGGCGTCGGGGGCCCCGGGCCGCTCGATCCGCAGCCTGGCCGCGGGGACGGTGGCGGTGGCCGGCGCCAGCGTCAGCCGGACGCGGTCGCCCTCCAGCTCCACGGCCTCGAAGGTCCCGGCGTCCAGCGTCAGCCACAGTCCCAGCGGGGCCAGGTAGACGCGGGATCGCGCGGCGTCCCGGGGCTCGATCCGGACGCGCGCGTCGCGCCCTCCGCCGTCGACCTCCAGCCGGCCGCCGAAGAGCAGCCAGCCGAGCTCCGGGTCGCGGGTCAGGTACGTGCCGGTGTTCACCGCGTGGCCGAAGAAGCCGGGGCCGTAGTCGCCGGAGTAGTCGTCGATCCGGAGCGTCGACGGGTACGCGTGGAACGCCGACGGACCGAACCCATCGTGCGTGACGTTGGCCAGCGCGCCCGTGAGCCCGCCGTACCCCACGCGCAGCAAGTAGAGGTCGTCCGGGGTGGCCCGGTACTCGGCCAGGACAGGGATCGCGTTGAGGCCGGAGCCGTAGTGGTGGAGCTGGCGCTCGACCCTGCGGAGCTTCCCGGCGTAGAGGAAGTCCCAGTACCGGCGGGCGCTGCCGTTGTAGCCCCAGTGCGGAACGGTCGGCATGTACGCCAGGATGGCGTTCAGCGTGACCGCGGCCTTCTCGTCGAACCCGAAGTAGCGGCACCAGGCGTAGACCTCCTCCTGGCCGGTGGAGTCCCACGGCATCTCGCTGCCGAACGGGTAGGCCAGCGCGCGCCAGACCTCGGCCCGGGCCCGCATCGTCTCCTCGAGCGCCGCCGCCTGCTCGGTCCAGCCCTCGCGCTTCAGGTCCATGAGGATCAGCACGAAGACGGTCCCCTCCATCTGCCCGAACTGCGCGTAGTACGGCGCGTGCTCGACCATGGCCAGCCCGGTGCGGTAGGCCCGCTGCAGGTACCACTCCCAGCCGTGGTTCGTCACCAGCCCGTCGTGGTTGCGGGCCAGCCGGTAGAGGACCCAGTGCGCGGCGGCCACGTGCGGGTAGTTGTACGACCGGCCCACGCTGCGGGCGTGCTCCCGGTCCCAGCTCGACCAGCCGCCGTAGTCGATGGAGTCGCTGTAGGTGCCCGCCGGCACCAGCCCGGGCTCGTAGAAGAAGAGGCTCTTCCGGACCGCGTAGGCCCGCTCGCCCTCACTGTACTGGATGCCGCCCCAGAGCGTCCCGTCGACGAACCGCTCGAGCTTCCGGACCTCCCCGGTGTCGGACCGCACGAGCTGCTTCATGACCGCGGCGAGCCACGAGCCCGCGCCGCCCTCGTCGCTCAGCCCGGCGATCCAGGCCCGGTTGTCCTCGGTGACCGGGCGCCGGGCCCCGTAGTCGTAGCTGATGACCGATGGGCTCCGCCCGAAGATCGTGTCCGGCGAGGTGAACCACTGCTCGGTGGTCAGGAACGTGCCCAGGTCGTCGACCTTGTCAGCCAGCGGTTTCACCACCTTGTAGTGGATCGTCTGCTCCAGGCCGTCGGCGTAGGCGACGGTAAGCCGCGCGCGACCAGGTGCTTGGCCCGCCACCTGGTAGCTCCACCAGCCGCTCCGCGTGGTGTCGGCCGGCTCCAGGCTCAGCGCACCCGCAGGCTCCACGCTCAGCGAGCGGACCGCCGCGGCGTGGCGCAGGAACAGCTTCGCATCCACGTCCGTCGGGAGCACGTAGCCGGGCACGCCGACCGCCACCGGCCGCCCGGCGGCGAGCAGCGTCGCCTCCAGCGCCCGGATCGTGGGCGACACGATGAGCTGCACGCCGTAGGACCGGGTCTCGCCCGGCTCGAGACGGGCCGACGTGGGCGGGTTCCACGGCGTCGCGTCCTGCCACTCCGCCTCCGCGTAGCCGCGGCTGTGCGGCATCCACTCGTAGAACCCCTCGAAGGTGATGGACCGGCGCGTCCGCTCGCTCAGGAGCGGCCGCCACGCCTCCAGCGGCGTGCCCTCCAGGGGCGTGACCAGCAGCGCCGGGCCCTCGCCGCTCAGCCGCGTGACCTGGACGTAGCCGCCATCGTGGCCGATGTACGGGTCGTGGAACGACGCGACGGCGTGCGCCTCCTCCAGCGATCGGCCCGACAGGATGTTGTTGAAGACCATGGGGATCCCCACGCCGCCGAGCTCCACCGGGCTGGCCGACGTGTTCGTCAGCTCGAACCGGAGCGTCAGGCGCCCGTCCCGGACCTCCCAGAAGCGGTGCACCCGGAGCGGGATGTCCGCCGGCAGCGTGGCCGCGAGGTCGGCGGCTGCGAGGACCGGCGAGTCCGCCGGCAGCGCACGGACCGGCCGTCGCCTGGCCGCCGTGGAGTAGTCCGTCCACCCGTCGGAGCCCCCGGTCCGCACCCGGAGGTTGAGGTCGCCGAGGTGGAAGTGGCCATCGGCCGCCCGGCGATCGAGCCAGTCGCCGGGGACGAAGTCGAAGCCCGGGGCCCCGTGACGGGGCTGGAGCGAGGACACCGTCTGCGAGGCCCGCACCAGCTCCAGGTACAGTTCCGGCGCGAGGTGCCCCTCCACGCCCTGCTCCAGGCCGAGGGTGGCCGCGGTGTCCCGGTCCGCGGCCGGCTGCTGGGCGGAAACGTCGGCCGGGAGCGCATACAGGACGAGCGCCAGGGGGAGCCAGCGGAACGGGCGCGGCGGCGAGTGTCTCATACGGTGCTCAGCCTGTCATGCGTTCGAAGGTGTCGCCCGGCAGCTCCGCCGGCGACGCCACGGTCACATCGGCGGCCACCCCGATGCCGATGCACGGCATCCCGGCGCGTCGCGCGGCCTCGATCCCGACCTCGGCGTCCTCCACCACCACGCAGCGCGACGGCGCGGAGCCGACCCGGTCGGCCGCCTGGAGGAACACGTCCGGGGCCGGCTTGCCCTGCGCCACGTCCTCCGATCCCACGACCGCGTCGATCCGGTCGCGGAGCCCCAGCCGGTCGAGCACGAGATCCACGTTCCGCCGGGGCGCAGACGACGCGACGGCCTGCCTCCACCCCGCGTCGTGCAGCGTCCGGACCCATTCCCGGGCCCCGGGCAGCGCGGTCACGCCCTCGCGCTCCAGGAGCGTCCGGTATCGGGCCTCCTTCGCGTCGGCGACCCGCCG
>JAWVYT010000143.1:0-6267 GCA_033722595.1 Longimicrobiales bacterium | reverse complement strand
GTTCCTGTGGGCCTCCCGGCGCCCGCTGCTCCTGGCGGTGGCGATGCTGGCGGTCCTGGTCCTGGCCGGTGAGCCATGGAACCACGATCCGAAGATGCGTCTCATCTCGGCGTGGCCGATGTGGCTGGTGGTGGTCCCGCTGATCTGGGGGTTCGCGGTCTTCCACAACGAGGGCCCCGACAATCGGCTGTACTTCTGGTCCATGCCAACCGACCGGTCGGGGCAGACCCTGGCGCGCCTGGCCGCAGGGCTGACCTGGCTCTGGGTCAGCTACATCGGGCTGATCGTCGCGGGCTGGCTGTTCGGCCTGATGGACGGGAACGCGTGGCAGCTGGCCGAGATCGGTGTCGCGGGTTGGGTGAACTTCTTCACCGGCCCGCTCCTGGTTTACCTCTCGATCTCGCTGCTGACCGTGCCGAGCAACTACCCGATCCGCTGGTTCTTCGGCATCCTGTTCGTCATCCCCCTGTTCATCAGTCTCTTCGTCGACTGGATCGCAGAGCTGGAGGATGTTCTGGAGACCGTGTTCGCGCCGCTCATCAACGAGGATTGGGGATTCTTCGTCACGATGATCGGGGGCTGGCTGAAGGACCTGGACCGGCTGGAGGTCACGCTACAGAACATGATGGACCCCGGCGCCACCACCATCTCGGCCTTCGATGCGGCCCGATACTGGTGGGCCGCGACGCCGCTGTGGATCATCGTGATGGCGGCCGTGGTGACCTTCGTCGCGACCCGTCATCCCGATGCACTGCCCCGGTGGCGGGGGCTGCGGCGGGGCGGGTCGTAGCCCCCGCCCGAGGCGCCTCCACGTGGACCGGGAGCCCAGGCCGCTGCGCCGGGGCTCCCGTCGCATCCGCGAACACGGACGCCAGGCTCGTGTATAGCGCATTAGCGAACGCCCCCGTCCGCCTGCCCGAAGGAAAGGCGAAAGGGACTTGACGCGGATGATGGGGAGGGACAGCTTCTCCGTGTTGTGAGACAGGGACTTGGGCCCTGTGCTCCGCGGAACCCACCCCGAAGAACACGAGCACTGACCCGGTCTATGAAGGCCCTGCAACGCAGCGGAGGGATCGTCGGGCTGTGCCTGCTGCTGGCCGTGCCGGCGGCGGGCCAGAGCCTTCGTGGCTCTCTCGGCTCCGTCACACGGCAGTACCGGGCCGCCCAGGAGCACGACTTCACCTTCCTCCGCACGCACGACCAGATCCGCCGGTTCGTCGACGCGGGGTACCTGGTGGAGATCCCCGGCAACGACCATTACGTCATCGCGAACGTGTCACACCCGTACGCGCGTCCGGAGGTCAAGCTGTTCCTCGAACGGCTGGGCGCGCAGTACATGGCGGCGTGCAACGAGCGGCTGGTGATCACGAGCCTCACGCGGGCGACTACCGACCAGCCGGACAACGCCTCCGGCCGGTCGGTCCATCCCACGGGCATGGCCGTGGACATCCGTCGCAGCAATCAGCGGTCGTGTCGGAGCTGGATCGAGAACGTACTGATCTCGCTGGAGTCGGCGGGCGTCGTGGAGGCGACCCGTGAGCGGTGGCCGCCGCACTACCACGTGGCGGTCTTCCCGCGTCCGTACGCACGGTATGTTGCGGCGCTCCCGGACCAGTCGCTGCCGGACCCCGGGACCGTGATCCACTACAAGGTCCGGCGTGGCGACAGCCTGTGGACCATCGCCCGGGACTACGGGATCGACGTGGACGCGCTGAGGGCGGCCAACGACCTGGAGGGGAACGCGATCTACGCCGGCCAGACCCTCCGGATCCCGCCGGCCAACTAGGCCGTCCTGCCGTGCAAGACTCGGAGGTCGTGCCGCCCACGGGCATCATCGGGATGATCCACCTCCCGCCGCTCCCCGGTGCGCCGGGCTGGTCGGGGGGCATGGATCCGATCCTGGACCGGGCCCGCTCGGATGCCCGCGCCCTGGCCGAGGGCGGTGTCGACGCCGTGCTGGTCGAGAACTTCGGGGATACTCCGTTCCAAAAGACGGTCCCGCCGGCCACGGTCGCGTCCATGACGGCCGCCGTCGGAGCGGTGCGGGAGGTGACCGACCTCCCGGTAGGCGTCAACGTGCTCCGGAACGATGCCGCGGCGGCTCTGGCGGTGGCCGCTGCCACGGGGGCGCGGTTCATCCGGGTCAACGTCCATACCGGCGGGATGTTCACCGACCAGGGCTGGATCGAGGGTGCCGCTGCGGACACGATCCGGCTCCGGGAGCGCAGTGCCCCGGCCGTGGCGATCGTGGCCGACGTGCTGGTCAAGCACGCCACCCCGCCGCCTGGCCTGACACTGGAGGCCGCGGCGACCGACGCGGTTCACCGGGGTCGGGCGGACGCGCTCGTCGTCTCGGGCGAGGCCACGGGAGCGCCCACGCGGCTGGATGACGTGCGGGCGGTGAAAGCGGTCGTCAACGTGCCGGTACTGGTGGGCAGCGGTGCACGGCCGGAGATGGTTGCGGAGCTGCTCGCCGCCGCCGATGGCGTGATCGTGGGCAGCGCGCTCATGGAGGGTGGCCGGGCGGGCGGGCCCGTGGACCCGGATCGGGTCCGCCAGCTGGTGGAGGCCGCCGGTCGTTAGCGTCCGCGGCGCTGCTCGTCTCCCGGCTGGTAGGGCAGCTGGTTGAGGTAGTGCTGGGCCTCGATGTCGATCCGTGAGGTGCGCAGCTGGTCCGTCTCCACCCGGACCGAGGTCTCGAGGCCGTGGCTGTGGGCGCTGATCGTGACCGTCCCGTCCCCGCCCCGGAGCTTGACCCGGTGGTCGTCCTGCTCCATGACCTCGAGCGGGATCCGCTCCCGGAGGTAGTCCGCGGCGAGCTCGATCGCCTCGGACCCATTCATCGCCGTCAGCCTCTCGTATGCCGCCATCGGGTACTCTCCGCCTCTGTATCGTGGCTGGATCTCGAGACGGCCCGGTCGCGCACCGGCCGTCCGCACTCGGTCTGTAGGAAAACGACTCGGGCCGCACCGGGCAAGGGGTGCGCCGAAGCCCTCAGCGGTTTTGCTCGATCCAGCCGACGAGCTCGTCGGCGGGGTGCAGCCCGGCGGCCAGGACCGACCCGAGCTGAACGGCGGGCACGCCGGTGATCTCTGCGCCGGCCGCGGCGTGCTGTTCCCGGACCACATCGGCCTGGTAGCGGTCGAGTCCGAGGGCCACGTGGAGCGGCTCCCGCTCGAGTCCCGCGGCCTCGCCCAGGTCGGCGAGCACATCGATCCTCGAGATGTCGCGCCCGTCCGACCAAAGGGCCTCGTAGATCCGGCGGAGCACCGGGATCGTTGCCCCGTGCTCGAGAGTGTAGGCCACGGTCTCGTGCGCTTTCCGGGTCCGTGGCACGCGGGGCGGCCGCTCGAGCGCGACGCCCCACTCCTCGGCTAGCGTTCGGGCGGTTTCCAGCGCGTCGGTGAGCCCCCCCTCGCTTGGATCGGGAAGTGGCTCGGGCGCGGGCCAGAGCTCGACGGGAACGGGTCGAACCTCGAGTCCCGTTCGTTCCGCCGCCTCGGTGACGGACTCCAGCGCCAGACGGCAGTAGGGGCTGACGAAGTCGTGGAAGAACAGGAGTCGGCTCATGCTGCCGGGAATCTAGCGGTGGCCGGGGGGCGCACCAACCGCCGAGGTCGGGGGCCGCTCGTCGCTTGCCTGGCGCTCGGCTCGGGGCCCATCTTGCCAGTCCTTGTCCGCGAAAGGAAGCGATGACCATCGATACCGAGCGAGCGTTCAGCGAGAACGTACGGCGACTCAGCCCGTCGGCGACCATAGCGGTCTCGTCCCTGGCGAAGGAGCTCAAGGCCCAGGGCAGGGACATCATCAACCTGAGCGCTGGCGAGCCCGATTTCCCGACGCCGGAGTTCATCGCCGAAGCCGGCGTCGCGGCCATCCGGGCGGGCCGGACCCGCTACACGCCGGCGGCGGGCCTCCCGGCGCTGCGAGAGGCGATCGCCGACACGCTGACCGACGCGCACGGGGTGGAGGCGAGCGCGTCGGGCGTGGTGGTATCCGCCGGCGCCAAGCAGGCGCTCTTCAATGCGCTGTTCGTCCTGACCGGGCCCGGTGACCGGGTCCTGGTCCCGGTGCCCTACTGGACGAGCTACCCCGAGATGATCCAGCTGGCCCGCGCCGAGCCGGTGCCGGTCCAGGGGCCGGAGGATCGGGGCTACAGGGTCGGGCCCGACGAGCTCGAGGAAGCGTGGGACCCGAGCGTGCGGGCGCTGATCCTGAACTCGCCTTCCAACCCGTCGGGCGCAGTGTACCGCCGCGACGAGCTGGAGGCCATCGCCCGGTGGGCCACGGACCGGGAGGTCTGGATCATCAGTGACGAGATCTACGCGCGCCTGTGCTACATCGAGGATCGCGCGCCGGGGATGCTCGACCTGCCGGCGTCGGTAAGAGAGCGGGTCGTGGTCGTCAACGGCGCCTCGAAGGCGTACGCGATGACGGGCTGGCGGATCGGTTACTCCTACACCCGTCCCGAGCTCGCCACCAAGATCTCCGCGCTCCAGAGCCACACCACCTCCAACGCCGCCACGCCGTCGCAGCACGCGGCGCTGGCAGCCTTCACCGCGTCGGAGGAGGAGGAAGCGGAGCTGCTCGAGATGGCGGTCGAGTTCCGGGCCCGCCGCGATCTCGTAGTCGAGTACCTCCGGGACCGGCTCCCGGGGACCGGGTACGTGGCCCCGGAAGGCGCGTTCTACCTGTTCTTCCGGGCCGATCGCTGGTTCGACGACGACGCCCCGGACTCCGTGGCGCTCTGCAAGAGGCTCATCGAGGAGGCCGAGGTGGCGCTGGTCCCGGGATCCGCCTTCGGCGACGACCGGTACGTACGCCTCTCCTTCGCCGCCTCCAGGGAAGCGCTCGAAGAAGCGTTCCGGCGGCTGAGCGAAGCGATGAGGCGATGAGGCGAAGGTGCAGGATGCAAGAGGGCAAGATGCAAGAGCGGGAGGGGGTCAGGGGATGAGTGGTGACAGGGGGGAGCGGCTGTCGGAGTACGTCTCGGAGCTGTTCGCGGAGGAGGGCGAGGTCCTGGAGGAGCTGCGTGGGGAGATCGGGCGGAGGGGGCTGCCCGAGATCCATATCTCCGCGGAGGTGGGCCGGCTGCTGCAGGTGCTGCTGACGGCCGTGGGCGCGGAGCGGGTGCTGGAAGTGGGGACGCTCGGCGGGTACAGTGCGCTGTGGATGGCCCGGGCGCTGCCGTCGGACGGCCGGCTGGTGACGCTGGAGATCGACCCGGACCGGGCGGCGCTGGCCCGTGAGTTCATCGACCGGGCGGGCCAGGCCGAGGTGGTGGAGGTGCGGGTGGGGGACGCACGGGCGCTGATGGCGGAGATGGTGGAAGTCGACGTGGAGCCGTACGACGCGGTCTTCATCGACGCCGACAAGGAAAGCTACGTGGAGTACCTCGATCGGTCGCTGGAGCTGGTCCGGCCCGGCGGCCTGATCCTGGCCGACAACGCGTTCCGGGATGGCCGCGTCCTGGACGACGACCCGGACGAGGCGACCCTGGGGGTGCTGGACTACAACCAGCGGGTCGCGGAGCACGACCGGCTGGTCTCCACGATCCTGCCGGTCCGTGACGGAGTCACGGTCTCCATCGTCGGGGTCTGACGGGTCGCCGGGGTCGGAAGCCCGACGGGCCCCGGCCCGGATCAGAAGCCGGCGCTCGCCAGCGCGCTCCGGGTCCGGCCCACGTAGCCGCTCCCGAACAGATTGACGTGGACCAGCAGGTAGTAGAGCTGATAGACCGCCCGGCGGGTCGGGGCGTACCCCGCGGTGCGGGGCCAGCCGTCGTCGTACGCCTCGAAGAAACCGCGTTCGAACCCGCCGAAGAGCTCGGCCATGGCCAGATCCACCTCCCGGTGTCCGTGGTAGACCGACGGATCGATGACCGCGGCCCCGTCGTCGGTCATGTGAACGTTTCCGCTCCAGAGGTCTCCGTGCAGGAGGGAGGGCCCCTCTTCGCTGCCGACCGCCAGGATCTCCTCGAGTCGGTCGAAGAGAGCGTCGAACCGGCGCCGATCGCCGTCATCCATCAGGCCCCGGTCCACCGCCTGCCGCAGCTGCGGCTCCAGACGTCGGTCGCGCCAGAAGTCCGGCCAGCTGTCGGTCCGGCCGTTGGCCTGGGGCAGCGAGCCGATGAAGTTGTCGGCGTCGGCGCCGAAGCGGTCATCGCCGTGCCGGTGCAGCGCGGCGAGCTCGGCGCCGAGCCGGCGCCACGCGCCCGGTCCCCCGGACCCCGGCTCCAGCCACTCCAGCAGCAGCCACGGGGGGTCG
>JAWVYT010000142.1:0-6273 GCA_033722595.1 Longimicrobiales bacterium | reverse complement strand
GCCGGTCATCTTCGACCGGGACAAGGCGAAGGAGCTGCTGGCGGAATGGGTGTGCGAGACGGACAGGGCCCGGGACGAGCTGGGATTCGAGGCCTCGATTCCCCTGGACAGGGGGTTGCGGGACACCGTCGCGTGGTACCGAACGCGCGGCTGGCTGAAGTGATACGATCGGGGGGACGATGAGCTTGTTCGACAAGTGCTACAACTACACGAAGGCCAAGGAAGTCCAGGCGTCGGGGTACTACCCGTACTTCCGGCCGATCCAGGACTCCTATGACACCGAGGTCGTGGTTGAGGGCCACCGGAAGGTCATGGTCGGGTCCAACAACTACCTGGGGCTGACGCACCACCCCAAGGTGCTGGCCGCCGCGAAGGACGCGCTGGAGCAGTACGGGAGCGGGTGCACCGGCAGCCGGTTCCTGAACGGCACGCTGGACCTGCACAACCGGCTGGAGCGGGAGCTGGCCGAGTTCCTGGGCAAGGAGGACGCCCTGGTCTTCAGCACCGGGTTCCAGACCAACCTGGGGGTCATCGCGAGCCTGGTCGGTCGCAACGAGCACATTTTCAGCGACCGGCTGAACCACGCCTGCATCATCGATGGCGCCCGCCTCTCCTACGGCGACACCCACAAGTACCACCACAGCGACATGGAGGACCTGGAGCGGCAGCTCAAGCGGGTCCCCGAGGACGCCGGCAAGCTCATCGTCACGGACGGCATCTTCTCCATGGAGGGCGACATCGCCGACCTGCCCGCAATCACGTCGCTGGCCGAGGTCCACGGCGCCAAGGTGATGGTCGACGACGCCCACGCGTTCGGGGTCCTGGGCCAGACCGGCGCGGGGACGGCCGAGCACTTCGGGCTGACCGACGAGGTCGACCTGATCGTCAGCACGTTCTCCAAGTCGCTGGCCTCCATCGGCGGGGTCGTGGCCGGCCCCGAGGCCGTGATCCATTACCTGAAGCATCACGCCCGGACGCTGATCTTCAGCGCGAGCATGCCGCCCTCGGCCGTGGCCACGGTGCTGGCCGCGCTGGACGTGCTCCGGTCGGAGCCCGAGCGGCTGGAGCGGCTCTGGCACAACACCCGCCGGATGCAGGAGGGGCTCACCGAGCTCGGCTACGACATCGGCGACAGCGAGACGCCCGTCGTCCCCGTGGTCATCGGCGAGCTGGAGCAGATGCTGGTGTTCTGGAAGGAGCTGTTCGACACCGGCGTGTTCACGAACCCGGTCACGCCGCCGGCGGTGCCCGAGCACTCGTGCCGGCTCCGGATCTCCCTCATGGCGACCCACACCGACGACCACGTCGACCAGGTCCTCGACGCCTTCGCGAAGGTCGGCAAAGAGATGGCCGTCATCTGAGCATGGGCACCGTAGTGGTGCCGGTCCGGGACCGGGCGAGCCGGGACCGGTTCATCCGGTTCCCGTGGCAGGTCTACGCCGACGACCCCGCCTGGGTCCCGCCGCTGATCGCCGATGTCCGGAAGCTCATGGACGACGACCACCCGTTCCACGAGCACGCCGACACCGAATTCTACCTCGCGCTACGCGATGACCGCGTGGTGGGCCGCATCGCCGCGGCCGTGAACCACCAGTACAACGAGTTCCACGATACCCGGACCGGGTTCATCGGGCTGTTCGAGTCCATCGACGACCAGGCCGTGGCCGACACGCTGCTGGATACGGGCGCCGACTGGCTGCGAGACCGGGGGATGGCCGAGGCTATCGGCCCGTTCAACCTCTCCACCAACGACGAGCTGTACTCGCCGGGCGTGCTGCTGGACACCTACGACACGCCGCCCGTCCTCCTCATGGCGCACAACCCGCCGTACTACCGTGACCTCTTCGAGAACGCGGGCTGGGAGAAAGCGAAGGACCTGCTGTCGTACCGGCTGGAGGCCGACGCGCCGCCCGACCGGCTGGTCCGGGGCGTGAAGCTGATGACCAGCCGGATCGACGGGCTCGAGGTCCGGCAGCTGGAGCTCAAGCGGCTGGACGAGGAGGTCGAGCGGATCAAGGTGGTCTACAACGCCGCCTGGGAGCGCAACTGGGGCTTCGCGCCGCTGACCGACGCGGAGATCCGGCACCTGGCGAAGGAGCTGAAGCCGATCGTGGACGAGCGGTTCGCCATGATCGCGGAGGTCCACGGCGAGCCCGTCGGCTTCGCGCTGGCGCTGCCGGACTACAATCAGGCGCTGAAGCACGTGAACGGCCGCCTGTTCCCGTTCGGCATCTTCAAGCTGCTCTGGTACCGCAGGAAGATCGACCAGGTCCGCGTCTTCACGCTGGGGCTCAAGCCCGAGTACCAGCGGAAGGGGATCGACGCCCTGTTCTACCTGAAGATGTTCGAGAACGGGATGGAGGCCGGGATCCACAGGGCGGAAGCCGGCTGGATCCTGGAGGACAACTGGGGCATGCGCCGGGGGATGGAGCGGATGGGCGCCTACGTGTTCAAGACGTACCGTGTCTACGGTAAGGAGCTTGGCTGAAACCAGGGCGCGTCCGGTCGACCGCGTGGTCGGCGGCTACCTGGTCGTCTCGTCCCTCGCCCTGGCCGCGCCCCACCGACCGACCGCCTGGCCGGTCCTCTTCCTTGTCCACCTGATCGTCGCCTGGGGCCTCCTCTCCGGGACCGTAGCGTTCCTCCGCTCCATCGTGGGACGGGATACCGCCACGGCCCGGGGTCGGGCGGGCCGGGTATGGCGCCTGCTGGCGGACTGGTACCCGCTCCTCTTCCTCCCGTTGCTGTACTGGGAGCTGCCGGTTCTCGGCTCCGCCATCTGGGGAGGGCACTACTTCGACGTACTGGTCCAGGGGTGGGAGACGGCCGTCTTCGGCGGCCAGCCGGCCATCACCCTGGCGGAGCGATGGCCTTCGCTCCTGGTCTCCGAACCGCTCCACTTCTTCTACCTGTCGTACTACCCGATCCTCTACGTCTTCCCGGTTCTGGTCTACCTCCGACGGGGACGCGAGGCGTTCTACGACACCCTCTTCGCCATGATGCTCGGGTTCGCCGTCCACTACCTGGTGTTCACCGCGTTCCCGGTGAAGGGGCCCTACTTCGTGTTCCCGGCACCCGGCGAGCCCCAGTCCGCCGGGCCGATGTACCAGACCGTCCAGTGGGCGCTCGCGACCGGCGCCAGCGCGGGGACGGCGTTCCCGTCGTCCCACGTCGCGCTCTCCGTCGTGCAAACCATGAACGCGATCCGGCACTACCGGCCCGCGGCGCCCGTGCTCGCCGTCTGCACGGTCGGGATCATGGCCGGGGCCGTCTACGCCGGGATCCACTACGCCATCGACGTGGTCGTGGGGCTCGTCACGGGGCTCGCCGTGGCCCTGGTGGAGCCCCGGCTCCGACGGCGGCTGAAGTCATGACCCGGAGGCTCGCCCGCGCGCTGGGGGTGCTGGCCCTCCTGATCACGCTCGGCCTCTGGATCGCGCTGGACCAGCTGGCCTGGCCCGCCCGGGCGCTCACTACGTTCCTGCTGGGCCCGCTGCCGGCGCTGATGATCCTCCAGGCCCGGCTCGTGGACCAGCTCCCGACCGACGCCGAGCGCGAGGCCGTCTACTTCTCGTCCGCGTTCTCCGTCTGGATCCTCGCCGCGCTGGCGATGCTCGCGGCCCGGCACGCGGGGCTGACCCGCGGCCAGCTCGGCCTGGACGGGGCCTCGCCGGCCACACTGGTCGGGGCCGCGGGACTGACCACGCTGGTCGGGCTCGGGTTCATGGCCGCCGGGCGGGCGCTGAAGGTCCCGGAGACCGCGCTGGTCGACTACCTCATCCCCCGGTCCTCGTCGGAGCGGATCGCCTTCACCGGCCTCTCGGTCTCCGCGGGGATCGCGGAAGAGCTGGTCTTCCGCAGCTTCCTGATCGTGGCGCTGGACCAGGCGTTCGGCAGCCTGTCCGTGGCCATCGCCGTGAGCGTGGCCGCGTTCGCGGTGACCCACGCCTACCAGGGCGTCGTGGGCATGCTCCGGGTGGCGATGCTGGGCCTCGTCCTGACCGCGCCGTTCATCATCACCGGAAGCATCTACCCATCGATGATCGCGCACACCGTCCTCGATCTCCTGGCCGGGCTCGTGCTCGCCGACTGGCTCGCCGGTGGGACGGACGGAAGAGGCGAGTAGGGGGAACCGCGCGGCGGCTGGCATGTATCCTGAACTGAGGGAAGGCGTCAAAGCGACCCGGAGGCCGGGATGATCCTGGAGCTGACATACGAGGAGGTCACGGCGCTGAACTCGGCGGCGGAGCGCATGCGTGCTGGCGGGTACGGCGGCGTGGCCGCGCCGCCCGAGGCCATCGCAGCGCTGGACGAGCGGCTGCCTCTAGAGGGCGACATCGCGGTCGACTCGGCCGCGGAGCAGGCCCGGCTCCTCCAGGCGATGGACGTCGTGCTCGACCACCTCAAGGAGCGGATGGACGCGCTCATCCTGGAGCAGTACGTGGGGGCGGACGACCCGGTGAACGCGTACTTCGACTACGCCAACGTGCTGACCGCGCGCCACCGGCTCGTGCAGATCGGGACACAGCTGCGGGCCGTGGACCGGATCATCCGGGACTCCGAGCCGGATTGATGTCGGTACCCGACCTCTCGGAGCGCACGGTATTCGTGACGGGCGCGTCCCGCGGCCTCGGCCGGGCGCTGGCCCAGGCGTTCGCCGGCGCCGGCGCCCGGCTCGTGCTCTGCGCCCGCGGCGAGGACGACATGGCCCGCGTGGCCGGGGCGCTCCGCGACCGGACCGAGGTGGAGTGGGGCGCCGTGGATGTCTCCGACGAGGCCGACGTCGCGGCGCTCGTCGCCCGGGCCACCGAGCGGTTCGGCCCCGTGGACGCGCTGGTCAACAACGCGTCCGTCCTCGGGCCCCGGGTCCCCCTCCGCGACCATCCGCTGGACGAGTGGCGTCACGTGCTGGACGTGAACCTCACAGGCACCCTGATCCCGACGCTGGCCGTGCTGAAGGGGATGCGCGAAGCGGGCCGCGGCTCCATAATCAACGTGTCGTCGGGTGTCGGGAACAAGGCCCGGGCGCGCTGGGGCGCCTACGCCATCAGCAAGTGGGGCGTGGAGGCGCTGGCGCAGAACCTCGCCGTCGAGGAGGCGGACGCCGGGATCCGGGTCAACATCGTGGACCCCGGCCGGCTCCGCACGGAGATGCGCCGGACGGCGTACCCCGAAGAGGACCCGACCGACCCGACACCGCCGGAGGACGCCACGGGGGTGTTCCTCTGGCTCGCGAGCCAGGAATCGGAGGGCGTGACCGGCGAGCGGTTCCACGCCCTGGACTGGAGCAGACCATGATCGAGCAGCACGCATTCATACGACGGGCCCGCGTCCTGGTGATGGCCGCGGCCCTCACCGCCGTCGGCGCCTGCGCCGGCGCGTCCATGAGCTCCGACCTCGGGCCGCGCTACGGCCTGACCGTCATCAACGAGATGCCGCACCCCATGATCGTGTCGGTGGAGGACGGTGGCGCGAGCCGGATCCTCGGCACGGTCGGCGCCGACCGCGAAGAGCGGTTCGTCCTCGACTCGGTCGACGGCACCACGATCTCGATCGTCGCCCGCGACGAGGACGACACCCACTCCGTCCGGCGCACGGTCGTGCTCCGGGCCGGTGAGTCCGTGGAGGTCCGGATCAACTGACGCGGCGCGGCGGGCCGCAGCGTCCGGGCCCCGGCCTGCGTCCGCTCGCTCCCTAGTCGCCGAAGGACACGCCGAGGTCCCGCGCGGTCTGCAGCACGTCCGAGTCCATCGGCACCGCCCGGGTCCGCTTGGTCGCCTCCTCGAGCGGCACCGCCCGGACCTCCGGCGGGTCGAGCGCGACCATGGTCCCGTACTCCTCGTCCGCGACACACCGGACGGCCGCCGCGCCGAACCGGAGCGATATGAGCCGGTCGTACGCGATCGGGGAGCCGCCGCGCTGGAGGTGGCCCAGGACCAGCGACCGGGTCTCCTTCCCCGTCCGCTCCGCGATCTGGTCCGCCACTCGGTCCGCGATCCCGCCGTACCGGGCCGCCTTCCCGGGTTTCGCCTCCTCCGCCAGCGCGGCCTCCCCCTCCACCGGCTTCGCGCCCTCCGCCACGACCACGATGGAGAAGTGGCGCCCGTGCGCCTCCCGGTCACGGATCTTGTCGCACACCTTCTCGATCCGGTACGGGATCTCCGGGATCAGGATCGCGTCGGCGGTCGCGCTCACGCCGGCGAACAGCGCGATCCACCCGGTGTGCCGGCCCATGAGCTCCACCACCATCACGCGCTCGTGGCTCTCGGCGGT
>JAWVYT010000141.1:0-6274 GCA_033722595.1 Longimicrobiales bacterium | reverse complement strand
TGCCGCGGAGCTCAGTCGGCGAACTCCGTCGGCTTGCCGGGCAGCCGATGCTCCAGATCCTCGCACGAGCCCTCGTACCCGGCGGGGTGGTAGTGCAGACAGTCCGGGCAGGATTCCCAGGCCTGATCCTTCTCCCTGGCCCGGCGTGCGACCTTGTTCCAGTGCTTCTCCCGTTCCGTCAGCGTCGTCAGTCCCATATCGCTCCTTTTGGATGTCCGTTCCGAAGTGGCAGAGTAGTAGCCATACGCCAGACTCCGTCAAAGGGTCCGCAACGGGGCGTGGGTCTCAGCGCTCGAAGCGCTCGACGCGGAGGAGGACCCGGTCCCCGACCCGGATGGTGGAGATCGACAGCTCGGCATCGGCGATGGCGGCGTCCCGGATCACGCGGAGCGTTGCGGGCACCCCGAGCTGCGGCTCGCCGGAGAGGTGGGTCCGGGCGACTGCCTGGCGGATCGTGCACCCGGAGCAGTGGATGGTCCGGCCGCAGCCGCCGGGAAGGTGCGCGTTCTCGCAGTCGAACACCTCGCCGGTCCGGCGCCCGACGACCTGGCCGGCCCGCCGGCCGAAGAGCTCCAGGGCCTCGGCATTGGCCATCCCGATCGTGTGGTCGGCGTCCATCAGGAAGGCGGGCTGGTCCAGGGAGTCCAGGAACTCGAGGATGGGGATCCCCATGCCGTCGGTGAGCCGATCGTAGCAGGTGGGGCAGACGCCATGGCTGATCCCGGCATCCGGCTCGTGCCGCACACCGGGATCGTCCAGGTCGTTCCCGCACCAGGCGCATACTCGCTGCATGGTCCCCCCCTTCGACCTGAGCGTCGGCCGGACCCCGGGCCGACTTGAGGGGCCGCTAGTCCCTGGCGCTCCGCAGGTCCGCCCGCAGCTCCCGGCCGATGCGGTCCGCGACGAAGTCGGCGAGACGGGTCAGGATCTGCTCGAAGTCGTCGACGGACACGCTGCTGAGGGCGCCCGCCGTCAGGACATCCTCGACCACGTCCGGCGAGCCCCAGAGCCCCGGCGTCAGGCGGTCCCGGCCGCTGACCTCGACGTCCCAGATCTCCCGACCCGTCCGGGCGTCCAGCAGAACCGCCTCGCCATAGACCACCAGGTAGGCGGCGTTGCGACCGGCATCCAGGCCCGTCCTCCGGATATCGACTTCCAGGAGGTAGTCGGCCCCCGACTCGTCTTCCACGGGCCGGGTCCCGAGGTAGCGGCTCGACCGCTCAAGCGTGCGCTCCGCCATGCGGGCGGCCAGGTCGACCCGGGCCGCGGCGCTGTCGAGCCGTGCCTGGGCCCGGCGGGCCTCGACCTCCCGCGCCACCCGCCCGCCGGCGGAGACCACGACCTCCAGCGGGTTGTCCCCGTCGACATCGTACCCGCCGGTCCAGAGCTCCGGCGCGGGCGCGCTGAAGTAGACCACCGCCAGCGACTGGTCCACGAAATCGTACTCCGCCAGGCGGTGGCCTCCGCACCCCGCAATGCCGAGCACGGCGGCGAGGATCCCCGACAGCAGCGCGGTCTCGCATCGGGTCTTCGTCATGGCTCTCCTCCGGAAGCAGCAGAAGTCCACTCTGTCTACCACCCGCCACGCGCCGGGGGTCCCCTCGGCAGAGGGCGGGCATCTCCCCACAGAGGATCAGGATAACCCCGATTGCGCCGGCGCGCCCCGACCGTTGTTGTGGATGGGTCCGCCCACCACCCGGCCGAAGGAGGCCTCAATGTCTGTCACGTTCACGGTCAACGGCGAGCGCCGGACCGTCGAGGTGCCGGAGGACACCCCGCTCCTGTGGGTGCTCCGTGACACGCTCCAGCTCAAGGGCACCAAGTACTCGTGCGGCGTGGCCGTCTGCGGCGCGTGCACCGTGGATGTGGACGGCCAGGCGGTCCGCGCCTGCGTGACGCCCGTCTCGGCGGTGCAGGACGGCCGGGTCACGACCATCGAGAGTCTCGGCGGGGAGGGGCTCCACACGCTCCAGCGGATCTGGATCGAGGAGGAGGTCCCCCAGTGCGGCTACTGCCAGCCGGGCTTCCTGATGCAGGCGGCGCTGCTCCTGGAGCGGACGCCCGAGCCGACGGACGCGGAGATCGACCGCGAGATGGCGGGCAATCTGTGCCGGTGCGGCACCTACTCCAGGGTCCGCCGTGCGATCCACCGGGCGGCGCGGGAGCGGAAGGAGGCCGGCCATGGTTGATCGTACGGTCACGCGGCGGGACTTCCTCCTGACGGGGGCGAAGGGGGGTGCGGCGCTGGTGGTGGCGGTCCACCTCCCGGCGAGCGACCTCTTCGCGGAGGAGGCGCGGGGTGACGGGTTCCACCCGGCGGCGTGGATCCGGATCGACGCGGAGGGCATCGTGTCGGTGGTGGTGGACGAGGCCGAGCTGGGCCAGGGGGTGCTCACGACGCTGCCCATGATCGTCGCGGAGGAGCTCGAGGCCGACTGGTCGAAGGTGAAGCCGCTCATGCCGCCCCGGGACCCGAGCTCGTGGGTCCGGCCCATCTCCACCGGCGGGAGCACGAGCACGCGGACGGCGTGGGACCCGCTCCGGAAGGCCGGGGCGGCCGCCCGTGAGATGCTCCGCGAGGCGGCGGCCCGTCGGTGGGGCGTGCCGATCCCGGAGACCCGGGCCGAGAAGGGCGAGATCATCCACGCCGCGTCGGGGCGGCGGCTGGCGTTCGGCGAGCTGGTCGAGGAGGCCGCCCGCCTTCCCGTGCCCGACGACCCGCCGCTGAAGGATCCGGCGGACTACACCCTCATCGGCCGCCCCAAGCCCCGGGTGGATCTGCCGGAGAAGGTCGACGGCCGGGCGGCGTTCGGCACCGATGTGGCGCTGGACGGGATGCGGGTGGCCAGCGTGGAGCAGGCGCCGGCGTTCGGGGCGCGGATCCTTTCCGTGGACGACTCCGGAGCGCGCCAGGTCGATGGCGTGCTCGACGTCTTCCGGGTACCCCAGGGAGTGGCTGTGGTGGCCCGGGACACGTGGGCCGCGCTGAGGGGCCGCGAGGCGCTCCGGGTCGAATGGGACACCAGCCCGTCGGCGGGACTGTCCAGCGACGCGCTGTTTGGTGAGCTCGAGGGGCTCATGGACGAGGCGGGCGAGGTCGAGGAGGAGCGGGGCGATGTGGAAGCGGCGCTGGGCCCCGACCCCGTCACCGCCGATTTCCGGCTCCCGTTCCTCGACCACGCGCCCATGGAGCCGATGAACGCGACCGCGTGGGTGCGGGACGGCGGTGTGGAGGTGTGGGTCCCGACGCAGGTCGCTACGGCGTCGCAGGAGGCGGCGGCTCGGGTCGCGGGTGTCCGGCCGTCCCGTGTGGTCATGAACGTGACCTTCGCGGGCGGCGGGTTCGGGCGTCGTCTGGAGACGGACGACGTCGAGCTGGCGGTGGAGGTGGCGAAGCGGGTCGACGGCCCCGTTCAGGTCCTCTGGACGCGGGAGGACTCGATCCGTCACGGGGCCTACCGTCCGCTCACGGTCCACCGACTGCGGGGTGCGGTCGCCGGGGGCCGGGTCGCCGGGTGGCACCACCGGGCGGCCGGGGCGGGAGGTCGGGGACTGGTGGTCCCGGGGATGGCTTCGCCGCCCTACCGGATCCCGGCCCTGCGCGCCGACTATCACCTGAAGGAGACCGCGGTGCCGGTGGGTGCGTGGCGCTCCGTCTCGTACACGCACATGGGGTTCGTCATCGAGAGCTTCATGGACATGCTCGCGCATCGGGCCGGGGCCGACCCGTACCGGTTCCGGCGGGCGCACATGACCGAGCCCAGGCTCCGGGCCGCGCTGGACCTGGCGGTCGAGAAGGCCGGCTGGGACCGGGGCGCACCGGACGGGCGGGGGCTCGGCGTCGCGGCGGTCTCGTCGTTCTCGTCCCACGCCGCCGAGGTGGCGGAGGTGTCGGTCGAGGACGGCCGGGTCCGGGTCCATAGGGTCGTCGCCGGGATCCACTGCGGTCGGGTCATCAACCCCGACACGCTCCGGGGACAGGTCGAGGGGGCCATCACGCTGGCGCTGGGGTACACGCTCAAGCACGGCATCACAGTCCGGGACGGCGCCGTGGTCCAGGGCAACTTCACGGGCTACCCGCTGATGCGGATTGACGAGATGCCGGAGGTGGAGGTCTACACCGTACCGAGCGAGGACCCGCCCACCGGGATCGGCGAGCCGCCGGTGCCGCCGCTGGCGGCCGCCGTGGCCAACGCGGTCTTTGCGGCCACGGGCGTTCGGGTTACCGAGCTGCCGTTTACGCGGGAGGCGCTCCGGGCCTAGGTTTCGGGCCTCATGAACCTCTTCGCACGACTGCTCTGGCTCCGGATGGTGGGCCGGCTCCGGCCCCGCTCCGGGCTGCTCGGCCCCGTCCGCACGCCGTTCCGGGTCTGGCCCACGGACCTGGATGTGCTCCGGCACGTCAACAACGGCGTCTACCTATCGCTCCTGGACATCGCGCGTACCGACCTGCTGATCCGGGCCCGCCTGGCCGGCGCGCTGAAGGAGCGCGGCTGGTTCCCCGTGGTGACCGCCGAGAGCATCGGGTTCCGGCGCTCGCTGACACTGTTCCAGCGCTTCGATGTGGAGACCCGCGTGCTGGGCTGGGACGACGTCTCGTTCTACATCCACCAGGGCTTCATTCGCGATGGCGACGTGATCGCTTCCGCCCTGGTCGCGGGCCGCTTCTTGAGCCGCGACGGCGGGTCCGTGCCCACGGCGGATGTGGCGGCGCTCGGCGGCGTCACCAAATCGCCCGAGGTCCCCGGGTGGGCGAGGCGCCTGGCCGCCGACCAGGAGCGGCTCCGGAAGAACGTCGTGGGTCCGCCGGAGCCCGGCCGCCGAAAGACGAGCTGACGGTGGCGTCCGATTTGCAGCCCCGGTAGGAGGCGCGAGAACGACGGGGCGCGGACGCGTCCCATCCACCCGAACCGGGAGGTATCGAATGGCGGAGAGCGTCTACAAGGTGATCGAGCTGGTGGGCACCAGCAGCGAGTCGTGGGAGGCGGCTGCGGCCGCGGCCGTACGGAAGGCCGCCGGCAGCCTGGAGGACCTCCGGATCGCCGAAGTCGTGGAACAGGATCTCCAGATCGAGGACGGCCAGATCCGAGCGTACCGCGCGAAGGTGAAGGTCAGCTTCCGGTACAAGGGCGACTAGCACGGCGCCCTTCGCGGGGCCGGGCGACGCGAGCGGTCCCGAGCGGAGGAGGCGCCCGAGGGGCCGATCAGGGCCTCACGGGTTGGTAAGGCGGCCACCGGGCGGAGCCCGTCCGGTGGCCGCTTTTCATTGGCCGGTGAACGCTTCCGGCTTCCGGATGATCCCCCGGTGCTCCTGGCCGATCATGATCACTTCGGCGGGGTCGTCGAAGTGGATGTAGCGGACGCAGCCATCGGTGACCTCGGCCTCCTGGCTCAGGAGCCAGTCCCAGCGCACCATCCCCTCGCCCCGCTCCTGGTTCACCGTGAAGTAGCCGACATTGCACGACGCCAGGTTCTGGAAGAAGTGGGTCCCCTGGGAGGGCGTGACGCGGATGTCCCGGAGCCCGGCCTCGACGATGGCCACGGCGCCGGAGATGTCGTCCCAGCCCACGGGGATCCCGAGCTCCGGGTGGCTGGAGCCCCAGCGGCCGACGCCGATCAGAACGTACGGCGTGCCTTCCGCCACGAGTCGCGCGTTCAGCTTGCTCACCGCCGCGGCCGTGGCCCGGCTCCGGGACCGGTCGAAGCAGTCCCGGTCGACCACCAGGAAGTCCCGGATGTTCTCGAGCCGGCCGTTCCCCAGCACCCACGGGCTCTCGACGATGAGGCTCTCCCGGTCGACCTGTCCGATCTCCAGGTCCTCCAGCTCCCGGCTGGGGGCCAGCGGCCGGAGCTGCAGGAAGCCGAACTCCTTGGGCTCGCCGGGCGGAGGCGAGAGGTTCACGGCGAACTCGAGCTCCACCGGCGAGCTGGTCCCGGCGGAGCCGATGTCCAGGAGCTCCGCCACGATGTCGGCCAGCGGGAACGCATCGTTCTTGAGGATCGGCGCGAACGTGACCAGCCGGATCCCCGGTCGGGCGATGCCGTCGTATACGGCGTTGTTCTCGGGCGAGTACGTGGAGCCCAGCGGCCCGAGGACGCCGTGCTCCTCGGCCTCGTCGAGCGTCAGCCGCGCCATCCGGTCGCGGAGCGGAGCCGCGGCCCCGTTGCTGCCGAGCTGCAGCGCCCAGAACTCGCGCTGGGCGTTCTTGACCATGTCCTCCACCGAGGAGAACTCGACGATGTGCCGGGGGTGGGCCGGCGAGAACCGGATCGA
>JAWVYT010000140.1:0-6292 GCA_033722595.1 Longimicrobiales bacterium | reverse complement strand
CAGCTGGTCCACCTGCACGACAGGGCGCCCACCGTAGGACCGCGCCAGGCCCCGGGCCTCGAGGAGGGGGTGGGCTGTGTCGGTCGCCTGCGCGCCGCCGTCGGCGCCCGTGCCGCCGTCGGCCGATCCCGTGCCGCCGTCGTGCGCCCCGCCCGCCCCGGGTGCGGCGGCCCCCCCGGTCCGGTCCGGGCCGTCCGAGGTCATGCCCACGGCCGCTCCGTCACGGCCGTCTCCCACGCCGGGCCCTGCTGGACCCGGGTGAGCAGCACGTTCACCACCAGCACGATGGCCAGCAGGATGAAGCCGAGGGCCATAGCCGTCTCGAAGTTGCCCCGCCGCGTCTCCAGGACGATGGCCGTGGTCAGGACGCGCGTTTCCCCGGCGATGTTGCCGCCGACCATCATCGCCGCGCCGACCTCGGAGATGACGGCGCCGAACCCGGCAATGACGGCGGCGAGGATCCCGAGGCGCGCTTCCCGGACCTGCATCCACAGGGCGCGAGCCCGGGTCGCGCCCAGCGCCCGGGCCTGGAGTCGGACCCCGGGCGGCACGGCCTGGACGGCCGCGAGGCTCACGCCGGCCACGTACGGCGCGGCGAGGAGCGCCTGGGCCACGACCATGGCCGAGGGGCTGAAGAGGATCTCGAGGCCGCCTATGGGGCCCTGACGGGACAGCAGCAGGTAGACCAGGAGCCCGATCACGACGGGCGGGAGCGCGAAGCCGGTGTAGACCAGCGCGACGAGGACCCTGCGGCCGGGGAAACGGGCCACGCCCAGGCCGATGCCGATGGGAAGCCCGACCAGGATCGCCACGACCATGGCGCCGCCGGACACCTGGATCGAGCGCCAGAGGATCTGGAAGACGTAGTCGTCCAGGGAGGCGATGAGCGCGATGGCCTGGGTGAGGGCGTCGACCAGGAGGTCCATGTCAGCTCCCTGGGGACGGCAGGGTGTCGATCGCGGTGGCCGTGGGAGTGAAGAGCGGCTCGCCGAACTCGGATACCCCGTAGCGTGCGATCACGTCCTGGCCGGGTCCCACGAGCCAGTTCCTGAGGTGCCGTGCGCCCTCGGGGTGCGGCGGGCTCTCGGGCAGCGTCCATCGGTACGCGTTCACCTCGGGCGGGTTGCCGCGGGCGAGGCTCTCCAGCCGGAGCCCGTGGCGGAGGTGCAGGAATGTACTCCGTCCGGTCAGCGTGTACGCCCCTCGCTGATCGGCGATGCGGAGGGTCTCGTCCATCCCGGTACCCGACTCGATGTACCACGACGGCTGCCGCTCCCAGGGCGCGCGGCCGGTCCGGGACCAGAGCTGACGCTCCCGCCGGTGGGTCCCGGACTCGTCGCCCCGGGACACGAACGGGAGGCCACGCTCGGCGATCCGTGCCATGGCGTCCGCCAGGCGGGTCATGCCCCGGACCCCGGCGGGGTCGTCCGGCGGCCCCACGAGGATGAACTCGTTCCGCATCAGGGGCCCCTGGTCGGCGGCGTGACCCTGCGCTACGAACGCCGCTTCGCCGATGGGGTCGTGGGTCACGAGCAGATCGGCATCGCCGCGCCGTCCGAGCTCCAGTGCGGCGCCGGAGCCCACGGCGGTCACGGACAGCCGGTAGCGGTCCTGGGTGGCGTGGTAGGCGGCCACGAGCTCGTCGAGGAGCCCGGAGGCCTCGACGGTCGTGGTGGTGACCAGGAGGAGCCGCTGCGGAGCGCCCGCCCCCTCACCGTCGCCAGAGCCACAGCCGCCGAGGAGGAGCAGCGGCGTGAGGAGGAGCAGCGGCGGGAGGAGCAGCAGTGTTCGCAGCGGCGGTATGAAGAGCCGTAGTCGGAACCGATGGGTCCACGGAGGGGAGGGCCGCCATGCGGGCGCCGGATCGGTGGGCGGGATGGACCGTTGCATGGCAGGAGTTTGTCCCGGCGGGTCCGGGCGTCGCAAGGGAACGGGGCCGACCGCGCGTGCAGCGGTCGGCCCCGTTCCGGCCGTCCGGGGTCCGGCCGGCGGTCAGTGCTGCTCGTCCCCCTCCGTCCCTTCCTGTATGGGTCGGTCGGGCGGCGTGTAGGGTGTGCCCTCCTCGATCGCCTTCTTCATGTCCTTGGTGCCGTACAGCCGGTCGGAGCGGTCGGTGTGCAGGTGCTCGGCGGTATCCGTCGTGATCTTGCCGGACTCGCCGATCTGGGCCCGGGCCTCCTGGTCCTCCACATGGGCCTCATCGGCCGCCGCGTCCCGCTGTGCGCGGGCGGCCTCGTCGACGACGACATCGTTGTCGAAGTGGGTGGCGCCGAGTCCCGAGAGGACCTGGGCCACGCGCTGTCGCTCCGCTTCGGTGCCGACCCGCCCGCTCACGGTGACGTGGCCGTCGTCGACGGCGATGTCGACCGTGTCGGGATTGAACGCCTCGTCCTCGTCGAGCTGCTGACGGATGAGCTCCGCGATGTCGGGGTCGTCCATCTGCTCGATGTTGAGCGTGCCCTCGAAATCGGCCATCGGTCCCCCTGTCGGTTGGATTCGGGGGACTATCGATGCAACGGCGGTGCCGCTAGAAGCGGAGGCTCAGCCCCAGGCTCAGGTGCGCCGTCTGGACCCACTGCTCCAGATCGATGATCCGGCCGGTGCTCCGGAACCCCGGCGGGATGTGGACCTTCCAGAGGAGATCGCGAGCGTCGGCCCGGACCGTGATCCGCTCGCTGACGTACCACTCCACTCCGGCGCCCACGTGGCCGGTGAAGCCGTCCTGGAACTGAACCCGGATGTTCTCGTCGGGCGGCAGCTGTGCGTCTCCGGTCCGTGCCTGGGAGATGGACCGGACACCGCCGACGCCGATCAGCGCGTACGGCTGGAGCTTGTACCAGGTCCGGGGGCCGGTGAAGTCGAACCGGAGCGACGCGTCGAGCATCACGAGCGACAGGTCCGCCGTGGCGATCTGCTCGAGCCCGAACGTCGGGTCGCTCCGGACGGCCAGGCTGTCAGCGAGCGTGGAAGTGTCGTCGTAGACCCGTCGCTGGGTCGGCAGGTACGCGATCCTGCCGGCCAGGCTGAACGGTCCGCCGACCCGGTAGGTGTACTCGATCCCCGCGGCATAGCCGCCCTCGGGCCCGGTGCCGAGCGTGCCCCGGTCCGTGAACACCGACGCCCCGAAGACGTAGACGCCGTGCCGGCTGTCCACGAAATCGTACGGGGAAGTGATGCTCTGGGCCGCGGTCGGTGCGGCGGTGGCCCCGACGAGGAGTACGGTAGCTGCGAGGATCCTGCGATTGATCACGTCCATCCGGGTCCTTCGTGGGCCGGGGACCGTTCCGGTCGCCGGGCGTGTAAAATGCTCGCCGGAAGCTAGACGAGGTCGGAACGGCGTGCAAGGGATGCGCCGGGCTTCGTTGGCGGTGAGAAGCGCCCGGCCGTAGCTTGTGGTCGGAACCCGCTAAACGTCCACCTGACAGAGAGTTGAGACCACGACCATGCACCGGCTCCCCGGGCTGTGCAGCGCGCTGGCCATCCTCGTGATCTTCCCGTTCGGGGTGGGGGCCCAGTCCGCCGTGGTCGCGGTGGAGCAGGAGAACTTCCGGGCGGCGCCGAACGGCGTGGTGGTGGCCGAGCTGCTGGAAGGCACGACGCTGGTTCCCGGCGATACGGAAGGCCGTTGGCGGGAGGCGACGCTGGAAGCGTGGATCTGGGCGCCGTCGGTGCGGCCGGACACGCGCGACGGCCACGACCTGTCGGTCTCGGCGTCCGGTGGGGAGAACCTGCGGGTCACGCCGAACGGTCGTCGGGTCGGCCGGGCGAGGGAGGGGATGCTGCTGGACCGGGTCGAGGAGCGGGGCGACTGGATCCGGGTCCGGCGGACGGCGTGGATCTGGGAGCCGTCGCTCCGCCTTACGGCGCCGCCGGATCCGGTCCTGTCGGGTGAGCTGGAGGTCCGTGAGCCGACCCGCGAGTTCCTGGAGGTCGGGAGCGACGTGGTGGTTCGAGCGGCCCCGTCGGGCGACACGGTGGCCCGGCTCCAGCCTGGCGCCAGTGTGGAGGTCGTGGCCCGGGACGGGGACTGGGCGCGGGTCCGGATCGAGGGCTGGACGTTCGCCGCGTCGCTGGCCCGGGAGGCCGCGAACGCCGGTGTGCTGGAAGACGTGGACCGGGAGGCGCTGCAGGCGGAGCCCGACCGGTTCCGAGGCCGGATGGTGGAATGGACGGTCCAGTTCATCGCGCTCCGGGAGGCCGAGGAGTTCCGGAGCGATTTCGTCCCGGGCGAGCGCTTCATCCTGGCTCGGGGCCCCGGCGATGACGCCGGGTTCGTCTACCTGGCGGTCCCCGAAGAGCTGGTGGGAGAGGTCCGGACGCTGGCGCCGCTGCAGCGGGTCCGGGTGGTCGGCCGCGTGCGCTCGGTCGAGTCGCCGCTGACCGGCGCGCCCGTCCTGGAGCTGGTGGAGATCGTCGGCCGCTGAGCCGGGGCGGACGGCAGGCCGGGCACGGGCCGGGGCTCAGGCGACGGGCTCGAGCCGTGGGCTCTCCCGGAAGCGGCGTCCCGTCTTGGCCACGTCCCGGCCGTCGGCGCGCACCACGTCGGCGGTGAAGTCGTAGCGGTCCCGGACGAGCGACGAGCCCACGCCGTAGGAGTCCACCGGGACACCGAGCCGCTCGAACCGCTGGATCTTCTCCACCGTGAACCCGCCGGAGACCACGATTTGTACGGCGTCGAACCCCTCGGCGTCGAGGGCGTCCCGGACGTTGTGGACCAGTCGCGGGTTCACGCCCCGCGGGTCGAACTCGCCCATCTGGTCCCAGATGGAGCGGTCCACCAGGGTGCCGGAGGTGTCGAGCCGGACGCCGTGGAGCCGGTCGCCCAGCGCCCGGGCCACGGCCAGAGCGGTCCCGACGGAGTCGTTGACGAAGTCGACGAGGGCGATCACCCGGACGTCGTCGGGCATGTGCTCGGCGAAGGCCGTCGTGGCCCGGACGGTGTCGCCGCCGTACGCGGCGATGAGCCCGTGGGGGACGGTGCCCAGCCCCTCCGAGCCCCACCACGAGGCCTGCGCGTCCGTGGACACGCCGATGGCCCCGGCGATGTGGGCGGCGTAGCCGTCGCCGGTCTGGACCAGCCAGTGGTCGTGCCGCGCGGGGAAGAACATGACGGACCGGGGCCACGCCGCCTCCACGACCTTGCGCGTGTTGGTGGCCACGGAGGTCCGTCGGGCCAGGACGCCGAGGTAGAGCGTTTCGAGGTGGGCGAAGGCGGCGTAGGGGCCGATGACCTGGAGGACGGGCTCCCAGGGCTCGATCTCGTCGCCGTCCCTGAGCGCCCGGACCTCGAGATCGCTCCAATCGTAGCCCTCGGTCAGGCAGAGCTTCAGGATGCCGATGGCCTCATCGATCCCGCCGAGCCACGCGTGCTTCTTCTGGAACGCCTGGATGGTGACCACCGGATCGTGCCCGTCTGCCTGGAGCACCTCCCGGGTCCGGACGAAGTACTTGTCCGAGTAGTACCCCGATCGCATCCGCTCCACGGGGAAATGGAAGATGGCCGGGTCCAGCCGCTCCGCCCGCCGGATCGGGGGCGGCGGGCCGGCCGGCTCGTCGGAACGGCGGAGGGGGTCGTCGCTCATCCTGCGGTCTCCGGGCTGGTGCCATCGCTCTGGAAAGGGCCCTGGCCCCGGCGGCGGGCGTGGTGCATGGAGCGGGCCAGGGCCACGAGACCGAGCAGCATCAGGGCCCCCGCGATCGGCCACATGAACGGGTAGCCCCGGAGCTCCGGCATGCTGGAACGGCCGAGATCGATGGCCACGCCGATGAGTACCGGGGCCACGATCCGGCCGAAGCCCATGGTCACGATATAGAGCCCGGTGTCCCGACCGACGCCCCGTTCCGGGATCATCGAGGCGAAGAGGGGATAGGCCAGCGAGATGAGGGTGGCGGCGCCCAGCCCGGCGAAGAGGAGGAGCACCACGGCGCCCGGGACCGTCCGGACGAAGAACCCGAGGAGCATGGCCACGCCGGTCACGCCCGCGCCGATGCCGAGCAGCTTCGCGTGACCGAACCGGTCGCCGAGGTGCCCGAGCACGACGGCCCCGATCCCGAGCCCCGCCACGATGACCACCAGGAGGAGCGACGTCTGGGCCACGTTGATCCCCAGCACCACGGTGGCGAAGAGGAAGATGTACGGCCGGATCCCGTCGACGCCGCTGCTCCACAGCGCGTTGCCCAGGAGCATCCAGCTGACGGCGGGACGGCCCTTCAGCCGGCGCCAGACCTTCAGCACGTCCGACGCGTCGCCCTCGTGGCCCGGCGTCTCGGTCCGTGGAGCGGAGAGGTACGT
>JAWVYT010000139.1:0-6296 GCA_033722595.1 Longimicrobiales bacterium | reverse complement strand
GTCGCGTCGACGCGGGCAGCGTCTGACCCCTGCTTGGCCTTGCTCCGGGTGGGGTTTGCCATGCGACGACTGTTGCCAGCCGCCCGGTGCGCTCTTACCGCACCCTTTCACCCTTGCCTGTGCCGTCTGGCGACGGCCATCGGCGGTCTGCTCTCTGTGGCACTTTCCAGCGCCTCGCGGCGTCCGGGTGTTACCCGGCACCCTGCCCTGTGGAGCTCGGACTTTCCTCGCCCGCGCCGTAGCGCGGCCGCGGCCCGCACTCGCTTCCCTGGTTTCTCAAACAGCGTGTGTCCTAGTACGCGCGAACCCGTGATTGGTTCACCCGTCCAGCGCGCCCGGGAGGAGTCGAACCCCCAACCTCATGATCCGTAGTCATGCGCTCTGTCCAGTTGAGCTACGGGCGCTCGTGCCGACCGGAGAAAGAACCGCCCGCGGATCGCCAGGCGCTCCGCGGGACCGAAAAAGTCCTTCCCCGACAGCCGTAAGAAAGTAGTCTCGCCCCCCGAGAGTGTCAACCGTTTGGAGCCCCGCGCCGGGCGGTCCGGTCACCGCGCAGAACGCGCGTCCGACGCCATCCGGCCCAGGGCCTCCCGAGCCTCCTCGACCATCCACTCCACCTCCGGGTCCGGATCGACGAACGCGTCGAGGAAGGCCGCGTAGTGTCGGGCCGCACGGTCGGGCTGGTCCATGTCCGCGTGCAGGCGGCCGAGTCGGAAATGGGCGGCCGGGTACACGGCGGCGTGGAGGGGGTCGAACCCCCGGGCGCGGAGCAGCGCCTCCAGGTGGCGCGCGGCCTCCGCCGGCCGCCCGGCGCTCTGATACAGCTCGGCCAGCACCCACGGCACGGTGAACCGGTCGGTGCTGAGGCCGTACCCGGGCTCGTGGAGCCGCTCGGCGGCCGGCTCCAGCGCGCGTATGGCCTCCTCCCACGCGCTCCTGCGCGCGGCGACGCCCGCCTCGAGCATGCGGAGCATGGGGTCGGCCGCCCGCTCGAAGAGCTCGCTGGTAGCGCTGTCCCGTGCCGCGCGGAGCCGTGCCTGCACCTGCCGGGCCCGGGCGGTGTCGCCGAAGAGCGCCTCCCGGACGCCGTGCACGAGAAACGCGTCCACGGCCGGCAGCCCCCGGTTCTCCATGGAAACCGTGGTATCCGGCGGTGGCACCCCGTACATCAGCTCCAGGAGGAAGCGGGCGCGGGCACGGCCGATGCGGCCGTAGTCCAGCGACGCCCAGAGGTCGTGGACCGTGGGCACCCGCCCACGGACCACGTCGAGCATGGCGATCGCGGCCCGCTTGTTGTGATGGGTACGCCAGAAGTTCGGTACCGCCTCCCGCACGCTGTCGGCCCGGTCCCATTCACCGGCGTCGAGGAACCGGAGCAGCTCCCAGTACGGTCCGGCCTCTACGTCGAGGGAGTCCCGGAACGCCTCGGCCTCGTCCATCCGGCCCCGGGCGATGGCGATCCGGACGGCGTTGCGGATCGGAAGGATGCGGTCCGTCGCGAGCTCGGCTCCCGGATCGAACCGCCGGGCCTCCCGCACCATCCGCCGGACGGGCTTCCGGATCACCGTCCAGGCGGAGTCGAAGTACTGCAGGTCGGACAGGACCAGCGCCACGTTGTTGTGGTCCCCGGTGCTGAAGATGCTCCCGTCCAGGAGCGCGAAGTCCGACATGGCTCGCAGCATGCCGTCGAGCATCCGCCGCACTTCCGGCCGGAGGCGCTCGGGCCGCTCCAGCGCCTCGCGGGCGTGGGCCAGGGCCGAGTCCCGCTCACCGATGGTGCTGAACGCACCGACCATGGCGGCGTGGACGGCGGCGAACTCCGGGTCCAGCGCCAGCGCCTCCCGGTACAGGGGGATGGCCTCCCGGGGCCGGGACGCGAACGCCCGCTCCATGCCCTGACGGTACCGCCTCAGCGCCTCCAGCGACGGGGTGAGGACCTCCGGGAGAGGAGCCCGGGCCCGCAGCGAGGCCCCCGACTCGCCCAGCTCCCGACGCAGATCCGCGGCGACCTCGTCCACCGCGGCCACGACCCCGTCCTCACCCGCGACCCGGCGACGGGCCTCGGCGACCAGGTGCCCGCTGTCCGCCGTCTCCACTCGCGCGCCCACGAGCAGTCCTTCGCCCACCCGATCGGTCCGGGCCTGCACCACGGTCCCGACGCCCGCACGCTGGGCTACCTCCCGGGCGGTGCCCGCGTCCAGCGGGTCATCGGGCCGGTCCATGAGCCGGAGCAGCCGGTCGACCGCGGGGGCCGGGACCGTCCGGGTGACGTGCGACGCGTCCAGGGCGGAGCGGAGCAGGAACTCCACCGTCTCCCGGAGCTCCTCCGGCGCGCTCCCCTCGACGGCGGCCAGCACCGTGTACGGCCGGTCGCCGGGCGGCGGCCCCGGGTCCCGACCGGTCCCGACCGAGCGCACGATGGCCGCGCCCGCGGCGGCGAGCACGGCCACGGCCGCCACGACCGCGGCGCTGCGACGAAGCCTCCCGGACGTCCGCCCCGGTCGCTGCGCATCGCCGGAGAGGGCGGCAGCGAACTCCGCGGCGGTGTCGAACCGGTCCGAGGGCTCCTTCGCCAGCGCCCGCTCCAACGCCGCCGCCACGGCGTCCGGCACGTCGGGCCGCGCGTCCCGGATGTCCGGCGGCTCCGACCCGATGTGCTGCACGATCACCTGTCGGCTCGACTCGCCGGTGAACGGGGGTCGGCCCGCCAGCATCTCGTACACGACGCACGCCAGGGCGTACTGGTCGCTCCGGCCGTCCACGTCCGGCTCCGCCGCCGCCTGCTCCGGGCTCATGTACGCGGGTGTGCCCGGCGACATCCCGGACACTGTGATCCGATCTTCCTGCGCCTCCGCCACCGCCCGCGCCACGCCGAAATCGCCCAGCACGGCGTGCCCCGACGAGAGCATGATGTTGCCGGGCTTCACGTCGCGATGGATGACCCCGTTCGCGTGTGCGTAATCCAGGGCGTCCGCGACCTCACCGGCGACCCGAACCGCCTCAAGGACCGGGAGCCGGCCCTCCGCCCGGAGCCGGGCGCGCAGCGACTCGCCCTCCACGTACGGCATGACATAGTAAAGCAGCCCGTCGGCCTCGCCCGAGTCGTGGACGGGCAGGATGTGGGGGTGCGTGAGCCCGGCCGTGGTCCGGATCTCCCGGTGGAACCGCTCGGCACCCAGGCTCCGGCCCAGCTCCGGATCCAGGACCTTGATGGCCACGTGCCGGTCGTGCCGAGGGTCGCGGGCCAGGTAGACCGTGCCCATCCCGCCCCGATCGATCTCTCGCTCGATCGCGTAGCGGTCCGCCAGGGCCGCGGTCAGGCGCTCCTGATCGTCCATCGGCGCCGCGTTCGTCGGAAGGAGGTTGCCCGGCCCGAAGCGACCGGACACTACCCAGGATAATCAGGCCGCTGCCCGAACAAAAGGCGGCATTGGGCCCGCGCCGGGAGCTCCCGGCGCGGGGATGACAGGCCGAAGGCCCGCTAGAACGCCGCGTGCCCCGTGACGTCCTGGCCCAGGATCAGCGTGTGGATGTCGTGGGTCCCCTCGTACGTGTACACGCTCTCGAGGTTCGCCATGTGGCGCATGGCGGAGTACTCCACCAGGATCCCGTTGGCGCCCAGCAGCCGCCTCGCCTCCCGGGCGGCCTCGGTGGCCATGTCGACCATGGCGCGCTTCGCCAGCGACACCTGCTGGGGGCGCATGGTGCCGGCGTCCTTGAGCCGGCCGAGCTGGAGCGTCAGCAGCTGGCCCTGGGTGATGTCGGTGAGCATCTCGGCCAGCCGGGCCTGCTGCAGCTGCGTGGCGGCGATGGGGCGGTCGCCGAACTGGACGCGCTCCTTGGAGTAGGAGAGCGCCTCGTCGTAGCACGCCATGGCCGCGCCCACGGCGCCGAACGCGATCCCGTAGCGGGCCTGGGTCAGGCACATGAGCGGGCTCTTCAGCCCCTGGCTCCCCGGCAGAAGCGCGTCCTCGCCGACCCGGACCTCGTCGAGCACCAGCTCGCTGGTGTCGCTGGCCAGCAGGCTCAGCTTGCCCTTCTGGTCCCGGGCCGTGAACCCGTCCGCGTCCGTGGGCACGATGAAGCCACGGATCGAGGACACGTCCTCGATCTCGCCGGTCTTCGCCCAGATGATGGCGAGATCGGCCATGGACCCGTTCGTGATCCACATCTTGGACCCGTTCAGGACCCACGCGTCGCCGTCCTTCCGGGCGGTGGTCAGCAGCCCGCCGGGGTTCGAGCCGAAGTCGGGCTCGGTCAGGCCGAAGCAGCCGATCACATCGCCGGCGGCCATAGGCGGCAGGTACTCCTCCCGCTGGGCCTCGGAGCCGAACTCGTAGATCGGGTACATGCACAGCGCGCCCTGCACGGACGCGAACGACCGGATCCCCGAGTCGCCCCGCTCCAGCTCCTGCATGATCAGGCCGTAGGCCACGTTGTTGAGCCCGGCGCACCCGTACTCCTCGGGCAGGTTCGCACCGTAGATCCCCAGCTCGGCCATCTGGGGGATCAGCTCCTCGGGGAAGCGGTGCTCGATGTAGGCTTCCTCGATGATCGGCAGCACGGCGTCGTCGACCCACTGGCGGACGGTGTCGCGCACCATCCGCTCCTCCTCGCTCAGGAGCGAGTCGACGTCGTAGTAATCGACACCCTGGAATTTAGCCATCAGTCGCTCTCTCGAATCGGGTTCGAAGGTGGCTGCAACATAGGCGATGCCGGGGCCCGCGGGAAGCGGGCCGGGGGTCGATTCTCGCGGGGGTCCGAGGCCGGGCTGCGGCCCCGGTCGCGGCCGGCTACGGGGACGGCGACTCGCGCCCCACGACGATCAGGCCAGGCGCCGGACGATCGCCTCCGCGAACGCCTCGGTCGTGGCCTCGCCGCCCAGGTCCCGGGTCCGGTCCTTCGGGTCGCATTCCCGGAGGCAGCCGGTGAGCGCCCCGCGGATCCGCTCGGCCGCGTCCGGCTGGCCGATATGGTCCAGCATCATGCACGCGGCCAGGATCTGGGCCGTGGGGTTCGCGATGTGGGAGCCCGCGATGTCCGGCGCGGAGCCGTGCACCGGCTCGAACATGGCCACGTCATGGCCGATGTTGCCGCCGGGCGCCATCCCCAGCCCGCCGACCAGCCCGGCCATGAGGTCGCTCAGGATGTCGCCGAACATGTTCTCCATGACCAGCACATCGAACTGGTAGGGGTTCATGACCATGTGCATGGCGGTGGCATCGATGATCATGTCCTCGAACGCGACCCGCCCCGCGTACTCCTCCGCCACCTTGTGGCCGACCTCCAGGAAGAGGCCCTGGGTGTACTTCAGGATGTTGGCCTTGTGCGCGAACGTCACCTTCTTCCGGTCGTTGGCCACGGCGTAGTCGAAGGCGTAGCGCACGATCCGCTCGGCGCCGAACCGGGTGATGATCATGACGCTCTCGGCCGCGGCCTTCGGGTCGCCCTCCATCCCGATGTAGTGCTCCACGCCCACGTACAGCCCCTCGGTGTTCTCCCGGATCAGGACCAGGTCGATGTCCTCGTACCGTCCGCCGGGCATTAGGGTGACCGCGGGCCGGACGTTCGCGTACAGGTCGAACGTCTTCCGGAGCTCCACGTTGATGGAGCGGAACCCGTGGCCCACGGGCGTGGTCAAGGGTCCCTTCAGGATCACGCCCGTGCGCTCGACCGAGTCCAGCGTCGGCTGCGGGAGCGGGTCGTCGAGGTCGTGGACGGCCGCCATCCCGGCGGTCTGCCGGTCGTACTCCAGCTCGGCGCCCGCGGCCTCGAGGACGCTCAGGGTCGCGTCCGTGATGGTCGGGCCGATCCCGTCTCCCGGGATCAGCGTGATCTCTGTGCTCATCTCTGTTCCTTCAGCGCTGTATGTATTCGGGATTGTACCGGAACTCGGTGTACCGCTCGCTCCACTCCGTGAGCTCCTCGAGACGACGGGGGTTCTCCCGACCGCTCTGGAGGGCGTGGCCCAGGATGTTCAGCGTGCGGCGCCAGAGGATGTCCGTGAGGGCGTCCCTGCGGAGCATGGCCCGGGCGACCTCGTCGCCCCCGGCCAGGTGCGTGACGACCCGGACCGCTGCGAGCCCCGGGAACTCCCGGAAGGCCGCCCGCGTGGACGGCGTCATCAGGTAGACGAACGGGCCCACCCGGGCCCAGAGGGAGCCCCCGCGCTGGAGCTGCTGGTACGGCTGCTCCACGTGGAGCACCGCCACGTTCCCGCTCATCCGCACGGAGTCCACGCCCTGGTGCCGCGCGTAATGGACCGCCACCTCCTCGGCCGTGGGCGGCGGGGGCGG
>JAWVYT010000138.1:0-6319 GCA_033722595.1 Longimicrobiales bacterium | reverse complement strand
TCGACGGTGACGCCGCCCTTGATCTTCCGCTTCAGGATGCCCGGGACCTCGTTGTCCTCCTCGTACGCCTTCTTGATCTTGTCCCAGACCCGGAGGAAGTCGGCCTTCTTCTTCGACAGCACGACCCGGCCGTCCTCGTCCTCGAGCTCCTCGAGGAAGACCTCGACCTCCTCGCCCGGCTCCAGCTCGTCCGGGTCGGTGAACTCGTCCTTCGTGACCGAGCCCTCGCTCTTGAACCCGACGTCCAGCACCACCGTGTTCTCCGTGACCCGGAGCACGGTCGCCTTGACGATCTCGCCCTCCTCGATCTCGCTGAGGGTCTCCTCGTACATGGCCAGCATCTCTTCGTACTCGTCGAGGGAGTACTCGTTCTCCTCGAAGAGCTCCGGCTTGATGCCGACCTCGCGGGCGCGACGGTCGATCTGGTCCTGGGTGTACTCCCGCTCCGCCAGCTTCTGGTCGGGGTCACCGGCCTCGACCGTCGCCTCCTCGGCGGCGATCATCTCGGCCTCGGACGTGTCCTGCTCGATGGGGTCCTGCGTCTCGGTCTGCGTGGGGTTGTCTGCCATCTCTCCTGGACATCCTGTCTTCGCCGCTGGGCCCGGGGGCCCCCGACGGTTCGGGTGAAAACAAACGGGGCGCATCCTCCCCGCGCCCCTCGGTCCCGGCTCCGCTCTGGAGCGGGACAGCCTTGTAAGCTATCGCTGATTCCGGCGACGGTCAACCGCCCGAAGGGCGGCCGCCCGGGGAGCGTGCGGAGGCCAGCTCCAGGATGGCCGCGACCTGCTCGTCGAAGGCGAGCGCGGTCGTGTCAACGCGGACGGCGTCCCCGGCGGCGACCAGGGGCGCGACGTCCCGCTCACGGTCCTGCCGGTCGCGCTCCTGGAGCGTCGCGATGGCGTCGAGCAGCGTGTCGCGGTCCGGGTCCTCCACGCCCTCCTCCCGGAGCCGGCGCCGGGCCCGCACTTCGGGGTCGGCCACGAGGAAGACCTTGAGCTCGGCGTCGGGGAAGACGGCGGTCCCGATATCGCGGCCATCGACCACGACGCTCCCGGCCTCGGCCAGCGCGCGGAGGCGTCCCAGCAGCCACTCGCGGACGCCGGGGATCCGGGCGACGTGGGAGACTTTGGCGTTGACGTCGGCGGTCCGGAGCTCCCGGTCCACGACTTGGTCTCCCACGCGCATGCGGAGCCCGCCATCGCCGCGCTCGCCGCGGACGCGCAGCTCGTCGAGGTCGTCCGGCCCGAGGTCGTGCCACTCCGACTCGGCGACCCCGGCCTCCAGCAGCGCATAGGTGAGGGCCCGGTAGAACGCGCCGGAGTCGACGTGGAGGTACCCGAGCCGTCGGGCGACCTCCCGGGCGGTGCTGCTCTTCCCCGACCCCGCGGGTCCATCGATGGCGATGATCACTCCGCCTCCAGCGCCTGAGTCACGCGTCTGAGCTCCTCCCAGAACCCCGGGTAGCTGACCTCCACGGCCGACGCGCCCCGGACCCGGACCTCGCTGTCCGGCAGCGCGCCGAGCACGCCGAAGGCCATGGCGATCCTGTGGTCGCCGAACGACTCGACCGTGCCGGAGAGCGGCCGGTCGGTGCCCCGGACGGCGAGGAAGTCGGGGCCCTCTTCGACGGCCACGCCCAGCGCGCGGAGGTTGCCCGCCAGCGCCGCGATCCGGTCGGTCTCCTTGACCCGGAGCTCGGCGATCCCCTCGAAGCGCGTCTCCCCGTCCGCACGGGCGGCCAGCGCCGCGAGGACCGGGATCTCGTCGAGGAGCGTGGGGATCTCCGGACCGCGCACGGTGGTCGCCACGAGCCCGGCCGGCCGGACCGTCACGTCGCCCACGGGCTCGCCGGCCCGGTCCTCCGTGAGCTCTCTGTCCACCGGGACGCCCATCCGCTCCATCACGGCCAGCGCCCCGGTCCGGGTGGGGTTGAGCCCCACGGCGGGGACCCGGATCGGCCCCACGAGGGCCCCCAGCGCCAGGAAGAACGCCGCGGACGACAGGTCGCCGGGCACGGAGAGCCGGAGCGGCTCGAGCGCGTCGGGCGGGTCGAGCCGGATCACGTCGCCCGATTCCGATGGCGTGCTCCGGACCTCTGCCCCCATGGCCCCGAGCATGCGCTCCGTATGGTCGCGGGGCTTCCCCTGCTCCGTGACGGTGACGGGCACACCGGCCACGAGCCCGGCCAGGAGCATGGCCGTTTTCACCTGTGCGCTGGAGCGGGTGTTCACCATATCGATGGGCTCCAGCTCGGGCGTGCCCCGGACCCGGATCGGGAGGCGGTCGGGCTCACCGAGCTCCTCGAACCGGGCGCCGCATGCAGACAGCGGCTCGGTCACCCGGCGCATGGGCCGGCTCCGGAGCGACGCGTCGCCGGTGAGGACCGCCTCCACGTCGGAGCCGCCGAGGACGCCGAGCAGGAGCCGGGCGGTGGTCCCGCTGTTCCCGCTGTCGCGCTGGGTGGGGGGGCTCCGCCGCCCGCGGCGCCCCCGACCCGGCACGGACGCGCGCCCCGCCGCGGTGACCTCGACGGGCACGCCGAGCGAGCGAAGCACGGTCACCGTGGACCGCGGGTCGGCCGACTCCAGCAGCCCGTCCAGTCGGCTCTCGCCATCGGCCAGGGCGGACAGGAGCAGCGCCCGGTGGGTGATGGACTTGTCGCCGGGCACGTGCACGATCGCCGGCTGCTTCATCCGTCGTCCGCGTCGGGGTACGGGATCTCCAGCTCCATCCCGTCGCGGGCCACCACGGTCCCGGGGAAGACGGCCCGGGCCTCCTGCTCCAGCGGGGTCGGATCGAGCCCGTACCGGGGCGAGATGTGGGTCAGCACGAGCCGGCGCGCCCCGGCCTCCTTCGCCACCGACGCCGCTTCCCGGGCGGTGGAGTGCTCCGTCTCCCGGGCCCGTACGGCCTCCTCCTCGGCGAACGTGGCCTCGTGGATCAGGAGGTCCGCGTCCCGGGCGTGCTCGATGGTGCCCGGCTGTGGCCGCGTGTCGCCGGTGTACACGACCCTCCGGCCGGGGCGCGCGTCGCCCACCACTGCGTCCGGGTCGATCGTGCGTCCGTCGACCTCCACGGCCTCTCCCCGGTGCAGCCGTCCCCACAGCGGGCCCTCGGGCACCCCGAGCTCCCGGGCCCGGTCCGGGTCGAACCGGCCGAGCCGGTCGTGCTCCACCAGGGCGTAGCCGAGAGAATGCCGCCCGTGGCGGGTGGCGAACGGGACGATGTCGTACCCGTCCCGCTCCACGGCCTCGCCCGGCTCCAGCTCCCGGATCTCCACCGGGAACGGCACGCGCTCGACCCCGAGGTGAACGGCCGTGTCCACGATCCCGCGCTCCCCCCGGGCGCAGTAGAGCCGCATCGGCTCCTCCCTGCCCTGCAGCCCCATGGTCCGGAGCAGCCCGGGCAGGCCCAGGAGGTGATCCGCGTGCATGTGTGAGAAGAAGATGTCGTGGAGGGCGAACCCGGTCCCGTAGCGCATCATCTGCCGCTGCGTGCCCTCGCCGCAGTCGAACAGCAGCGTCTCGCCCAGACGCCGCATCAGGACGGCGCTCACGTTCCGCCCCACGGTGGGCCGGCTGGCCGCCGTCCCCAGGAACACGACACGGATCACGCGACCCTCCGGGCCAGCGGCCACAGGAGCAGCAGCGAGTACGTGGCGTAGATCGCGAGCGCCCACGGCGTGAACGCGGGCGCCGCCAGCACGACGATCCATGCGGCGGCCGCGACGCCGGATCGGACGCCGGATCGGGTCGCCTCCACCCGCTCCCTCCGACTCTCCTCCAGCGCCGTCAGATCACCGCGCCGCGCGTACGTCTGTGACATCTCGCCCGCCCAGATCCCTGCTGCCGCCCACCCCAGGAACCGGAACGCCGCCCGCACCAGGTGCCAGGCGGCGGCCGCGATCCCCGCCACGGCGAGGACAATGAGTACCGTTTCCACGGGGGCCAACCTAGGGACGGCCCCGGCCGCACGGCAAGCACGACCCGTCTACCGGCCCGGCCCCGGGCAACGCTGGGCCCGCGCTCTCGCATCATAAGGGGCGAACCCGACAAAGGAACGGGCCGCAGGCCCATTCGAACCGGAGAACACTCATGATCCCTGAGACCACCGCGCTGCGGCGCGCCATCCCGCTCGCCCTCGGCGGAGCCCTGCTCGCCGGAGCGCTGCCCGCCCAGGAGCCGGCCGAGCCCGGCGACCGGGACCGCTGTATCTGCATCGGGAGCGACGACGCGCCCTTCCAGAGCCGCCGCGTCCGCGGCAGCCGGGCCCGGCTGGGCGTGACCCTCGGCGAGACCGCCGGGGTCGATGGCGCCACGGGCGTGGAGATCGAGGACGTCATGGCGGACAGCCCGGCCGAGGCCGCCGGACTCCGGGACGGCGACATCGTGACCGAGCTGGACGGAGCGTCGCTCGGCCCGGACCCGGCCGACGGGCTGATCCGCGCGATGCGCGACGTGGAGCCCGGCGATACCGTCACGGTCACCTACTACCGCGAAGGCCGGCGCCGTACCGCGGCCGTGGTGACCGATGAGATGGGCGGCTCCGTCTTCTTCGGCGGCGGCGGTCGCCCGTTCGAGGTCCGGGTCGCACCGCGGATGGACTGGCTCCGGGGCCGGCCGGGCGACATCGACGTCATCGCGCCCGGCCAGCTCCTCCGTCGGCTCTCCCCGGCCGGACTCGAGCTGGCGGCCGTCAGCCCGGCCCTCGGCGAGTACTTCGGCACCGACCGCGGCGTGCTCGTGACCGCCATCGCGGACGACGCGGCGCTCGGCCTCGAGCCCGGCGACGTGATCCTCGCCATCGACGGCCGCGAGGTCCGGGACCCGGCCCACGTCCGGGCGATCCTGGGCTCCTACCGCCCCGACGAGGAGATCCGGCTCGAGGTGATCCGCCACGAGCGCAGGACGGAGGTCAGCGGCACGCTCCGCTGAGGCGGGACCGCGGACGCCCGCCCCCCGGCGTCCGCGGGCTCCCACCCACCGACCGGCGGCGAGCGGCCCTTACCGGGGAGCGAACGCGATGTCCAGCGCCACCCAGACGGGGACCGGCTCCGAGCGGTTGAGCGCGGGACTGAACCGCATGACCTCCGCGACCTCCAGCGCCGCCTCGTCGAGCTCGGGGTAGCCCGAGCTCCGGTTCACCACCGCGTTCTGGACGACCCCTTCCTCATCAATGAAGAACCAGACGTTCACGGTCCTTTCGATCCCCGCCTCCCTGAGCACCGGCGGGTAGTGCTCCTGGATCGCCGCCGCCACGGCGTCCCGGTTCTGCAGCTCGGGCCGCTGCGTCATGGGCGTGAACTGCGGCCGTTCCGACAGCGACGTGACCGGGGCCTCGGCCTGCTGCGCGGCACTCCCGCCCACCACGTCCTCGAACTCGGCGCGGTCCTCCGCGGCCAGCGGCCGATCCGCCTCCCCCGTCCATCCATCCAGGCCGCGCTGGACCAGCAGCCGGGTCAGATTCCCGACCGCCGCCTGCGTCTGCGGCGTGGAACAGTCGAATACCGCGAACCACCCAAGCAGCGCCTTCGTCGCCGGATGAACGGCCGCACCCGCCGGCGTCGAGTACAGTGCCAGATCCGGGCGCTCCCGAGCGAGCTTCGCGCTGAACTCCGCCAGACCCAGCCCGGTTTCCCGGTCCAGCTCCTCCGGCCCGCAGTCCGCCATCGCGAACCCCCGAAGCAGCACCAGCGCCGACACCAGGTCTTCCTCGGCCCGCCCGATCCGATCCAGCTCGCCCAGCGCCAGCTTCGGCAGCATTTCCCGGTCGTAGCGGCCGGTCACCTCGTCCGATCCGGGCACCTCCTGGGCCTCGGCGACCGCGACCGCCGCGGAACACAGGACCAGCACGATCACGACATGCCTGATTCGAGACATGGACACGGGCGGGCTCCTCTCTGTGGGGGGAGAGCCGCAAGGAGCTGCGACCCACTCGAGGGCGATCGCGCGTCCCGCAATGCCCCTGGAACAGATTATACCCGGCAAGGCCACCGGGCAACGAATCTCGGCGACCCGACGCCCGGACTCGCACGAGGTCGCGCCTCCACTCCGCATTCGGATTAGCCGTGCCCTGCAGAGCCCCATGAGTGCCGGGGGTGGGATTCGCAACCGACGCGCCCACGCGCTTGGAGCGAAGCGGCGCAGCAGCGCCCGTCGCGGAGGTCGGATCCCACCCGTGCCAAGCAGCCGGCCATGAGTGGCGGGATGACCCGTGCCCTGCAGAAGCCCATGAGTGCCGGGGGTGGGATTCGAACCCACACGCCCTCTCGGACAGCGGATTTTAAGTCCGCCGCGTCTGCCATTTCGCCACCCCGGCG
>JAWVYT010000137.1:0-6337 GCA_033722595.1 Longimicrobiales bacterium | reverse complement strand
GTCCGGGCGTCGCTGCTCCGTACGGACCGGGCGCTGTCGCGGCTGAGCGCCGTCTACCGGGTCCCCGGCCACGACAGCGACGACCGGGTCTATCTCCTGCAGCGGGGTCGGGTCCGTGCGGAGCTTCCGGCCGCCCGGGACCGGAAGGACCGACGGGCGCTGCGCCGGGAGATCGACCGGCTCCTGGGCGCCCCCCCACCCCCGTACCCCCGGCTCGGCGCGGACGGGATCGCGGAGATGCTGCTGGTCGAGCGGTGGTTCCGTCGCAACCCGGACGAGCGCGCGAGGCTCCACACAGTCTGACGGCGGCGCCCGTCGCAGGACGGCCCCGGCCGCACGCTACGCCAGGTCGATGAGCTCCACGTCGGGCTCACCGGACAGGTCGAGGATGGCCACCGAGGGGCTGAGCCCGAACCGGGCAGCACCGGCGCTCCCGGGATTGATGACGGCCGCACCGTCCGTCATCTCCACCAGTGGCCGATGGGTGTGACCGTACACGATGATGTCGGCGTCCGGCAGCGCAGCCCGCAGCCCGGCGGGCTTCGGCGACCCCAGCTGGTGCCCGTGGATCACGGCGATGTAGTGCCCGCCGGCCTCGAGGCGGGCGACCTCCTCGACCCGCTGCCGCACATCGAAGCCGTCGGTGTTGCCCCACACGGCCGTGACAGGGGCGATGGCCTCCAGCTCGACCAGCAGGTCGGCCGGGCCGATGTCGCCGGCGTGGAGGATCCGGTCGACGCCCTCGAAGGCGTCGAACACCTCCGCACGCAGCCGACCGTGGGTATCGCTGATGAGCCCCAGCCTCACCGGTCCGTCCCCCGCTCCCGGAGGACCGAGCGGGCCCGCTCCACGGCCGCCGCCAGCGGCGTGATGCGTCGGGCGTCGGCCTCCTCCAGGACGGCCCCTACGGTCCCGCCGATCTCCCGGACCCGGGCCGCCACCCGGTCTTCCGACCCATCCAGGAACTCCAGCAGTCCGTGGGCGATGGCGCCACCGGCGTTGATGATGAAGTCGGGCACGTACAGGATCCCGCGGTCCGCGAGCCGGTCCGCGTCCTCATCGGTCTCCAGCTGGTTGTTCGCCGACCCGGCCACGACCCGGCACCGGAGCCGCGGAATCGTGTCCCGGTTCATCACGGCGCCCACGGCGCACGGGGCGAAGATGTCGCACGGGGTCTCGTACGCGACGTCCGCGTCGATCCACTCGCCCCCTACCGCGTCCGCCGTGGCCCGCGCCCGCTCCACCAGGACGTCGGTGACCGCGACCCGGGCGCCCGCCTCCGCCAGCTTCCGGGCCAGCGGGCGGCCCACCCCTCCGGTCCCCTGGACCACGACCGAGCGACCCTCCAGGTCCGGGCTCCCGAAGACCTGCTCCGCCGCCGCCCGCATCCCTTCGAACACGCCGAGCGCCGTCCACGGCCCCGGGTCCCCCGCACCACCGTCCTCCGGCGGGCGCCCCGCCACGCGGTCGGTCCGGCGCCCGATGACCCGCATGTCGGCCGGCGTCGTGCCCAGGTCGACGCCGGTGCCGTACATCCCGCCGAGCGCCTCCACCAGGTCGCCGAACCGGAGCAGCAGCCCTTCCCGGGCCGAGCCGGTCAACGGTCCCGGGGTGGCCAGCACCGCCTTCCCGCCGCCGAGCGGGAACTCGATCCCCGCCCACTTGAGCGTCATCCCCGCCGCCAGGCGCTGGGCATCGCGCAGCCCGTCCACCGGCTCGGGATAGACCTTCATCCTGCACCCGCCCATCGCCATTCCCAGTGTACGGTCGTGGATGGCGATGAAGATCCAGGTGCCCGTCGGCCGGTCGTACCGGGTGATCACGCACTCGCCGTCCCACGCCTCGATCTGCGCCTGCAGCGTCGCCATCGTCGCCTCGCGCTTCGGGTCATCAGCTGGCTCCGAAGATGGGCGGATGGACGGCGTCGCGGCAACGCGACAGTGCGCACGCAGCCGGGGTACGAGCACTACCGCCCGGCCTACCGGTTCGGCTGGGAGTCGCGCAGGGAGGCCGGTGAGGCCGGTTTCTCGGACGTCGAGGAGCAGCTCCGCGAGCGCTGGGGGAACGAGCCCAGCGACATGAGCTGGGAGGCGGCGCGGCTCCCGCATGGGTCCCGAAACTCTGGCCTTGCACGGTCCCGGGCGACCCCTACCTTCCGGGGCATGCCCCGACCCACGTCGACCCGCGCCACCCTCGCCGGCTACGGCTTCGCGCTCACCGCCGGTGCGCTCTGGGGGACGACCGGACCCCTGAGCACGGCACTGTACGACCAGGGCGTGGAGGTCACGGACGTCGGGTTCTGGCGCGTCCTCCTGGCCACGCTCGGGTTCCTCCTGTACGGGGCCTACCGCCGGGACCTCTTCCGGATCGATCGAAAGGGGCTGCTCCTCGTGGCCGGCGGTGGCGGACTGATCGTGGCGGTCTTCGAGGTCGCCTACCAGTTCGCCATCGCCGGGATCGGCGTGGCCGGAGCAGCCACGCTCCTCTACCTGGCGCCGATGATGGTCGCCGTCCTCGCCCGCCCACTGCTGGGCGAGGCGCTCACGACCGCGCGGGTGGCGCTGGCGTTCCTGGTGCTCGTGGGCGTGACGCTCACCGTCACCGGGCACACCGGGGAGGGCACGGGCCTGCCCGGCGTGTTCAGCCAGGGCTGGGTCGTGGGCGTCACCGGCGGCGTCCTCTCCGCCACGGCGTACGCCTCATCGACGCTCCTGGCCCGCTGGGCCGTCCCCCGGTACGGCTCGATCCGGACCCTCTTCCTCGAGCTCCTGGGCGGAACGCTGGTCCTCGGGCTCCTGCTCCCGGTGCTCGACCGCGCGCCGGCGCCGCCCGGCTCGCTGGCCGGGTGGACGCTGGTGGTGGGACTCGGGTTGGGCTCCGTGTTCGCGGCGAACCTTTGCTTCTTCGCCGCCGTGAAGCGGATCGAGGCCGCGCCCACGGCCGTGGCGGCCAGTATCGAGCCCGTCGTGGGGGCGCTGCTGGCGCTGGCCCTCTTCGGCCAGGACCTCACCGCTCTGGGGTGGATCGGGCTCCTGGTGGTCGTGGCCGGCGTGGCCATCAGCTACGCTCGGGAGAAGGACGGCGATGACGTCGTCCTGCCCGACGCCGCCGGGTAGCTCCGCCCGAGCGACCGTCGGCGACGCGCCGACCGCCGGGCGCTGCAGCGGCCTCCTACCGTCCCGGCTGCCGCCGCGTCCCCTCGTGGATGGCGGCGATCCCGGCCAGGAGCCGACGGTACCGGACAGCCGTAAGCCCGGCCCCGTCCATCCGCTCAGCCAGCTCGTCAGGCGGCGGGAACGCTCCCACGGAGGCCGGGAGGTAGCTGTAGGCCGTGCCGTGACCGGAGATCCTGCGGCCGATCCACGGGAGGATCTTGGTGAAGTACAGGTTGTAGATCCTGCGGAGCGGACTCCACGCCGGCGTGCTGAGCTCCAGGATCACCAAGCGACCGCCGGGTCGCAGCACGCGGGTCAGCTCCCGGAGCCCCGCGTCCAGGTCGGCGAAGTTCCGGACGCCGAAGCCCACGATCGCGCCATCGAACGTCCGGTCCGGGTGCGGGAGCCGGAGCGCGTCGCCGCACGTCTCGACCACCGGCAGCCCGGCCACCTTGTGGCGCCCCGCCTCCAGCATGGGCCGGGCAAAGTCGGAGGCGACGACGAGCCCGCCGAACCCGTCCCGCGCTGCGACCTCCGCGGCCAGGTCCATGGTCCCGGCGCACGCGTCCAGGTAGAGGCCGTCCGGGGGTTGGCCGTCGAGGAGCCGGTCCACGGCCTTCCGGCGCCAGCGGCGGTCGATGTTCAGGGTCAGCAGATGGTTCAGCAGGTCGTAGCGCGGCGCGATCTCGCCGAACATGCGACGGACGTGCCCCGCCTTCTCGTCCTGCGGGGGTAGGATGTCCTCCTGCCTGCCTTCGCGCACGACCCGTCTCCGCCCTAGATTGCGGGTTGCCCAGCGCCGGCGAAGCTAGGCCGCGGGGGGTCGCCTGTACAACCCTCGCGAAACACGCGCCCCGTCGGGCACGTAGGTACGACCGGCACCCGGCTCCGCGGACCCGCAGGAGATGGTGGATTACGAAGAGCTTTCCGACAAGGACGTCATCGCACAGGCCCGGGAGGGCCGGGAATCGGCGTTCAGGGAGCTCATCCGGCGGTACGAGCGCCCGGTCTTCAGCGTGATCTACCGGATGGTCCGCGATCGGGAGCTGTCGGAGGACCTGGCGCAGGACACGTTCATCAAGGTCCTGAACGCACTCGACAAGTACGACCCGTCGTACAAGTTCAGCTCCTGGATCTTCAAGATCGCCCACAACACCACGGTGGACCACCTCCGGAAGAAGAAGCCGGAGACGCTGTCGCTGGAGGGGTCGCCGCACGCGCGGACGCAGGAGCAGGCGGAAGCGACGTCGTTCACTCCGGTGGACACGTCGGGCAGCCCGGAGTACTACGCGGAGAGCCAGGAGATCGGATCAGAGATCGAGGCGGCCATCGGCGAGCTGCGACCGGAGTATCGGGAGGCGATCGTGCTCTGGCACGTGGAGGGCCGGCCGTACGACGAGATCGCCGAGATCATGGACCTGCCCCTGGGCACGGTGAAGACCTATATCCACCGGGGGCGGAACGAGTTGCGGAAGAAGCTGGAGCACCTGCGATGAGGCCCGCTCGAGCGGAGGCCCGGGACTTGAAACTCCGACGCCAGTGGGCCCGTACGGTGGAACGGAAACGGAGAACACGGAGCGATTCTACGTGAGTGAGAGATTCAGTCACCCGAGCACCGAGCGGCTGGAGGCGTTCGTCGAGGAGGCCCTCGACGGCGCCGACCGGGCGGTCGTGGACTCGCACCTGACCCGGTGCTCCGACTGCCAGGCGGAGGTCGCCGAGCTGCGCACGCTGTTCGCGGCGCTGGGCGACCTCCCCGAGCTGGAGCCGTCGGCGGGGTTCGCCGATCGGGTCATGGAGCGGGTCCGGGTGCGGCAGCCCGTGCTGGCGGCCGCCTCGGCCTGGCTCGACCGGGTCACGCCCCAGAGCACGCGAGGCTGGGCGGCGGCCGCGGCCGTCTTCGCCCTGCCCGTCATCGGCACCACCGTCCTGGTGGCATGGCTGCTCGCGCAGCCCGGTGTAAGCGCTCAGGGGCTGTGGACGTTCGGCACCGCCCTGGTGGGCGATGCCGTCGTCGTCGGCGCCCAATGGGTCTGGACGCAGCTGTCCAGCTCCACGCTGGCGGTCTGGGCCGCACAGGCGGCCGAGGTCGTCGGCACGGCGGGCGCCGGCCAGGTCGGCCTCGCACTGGTGATGTTCGCCACGCTCACGGCCGGATCGATCTACGTCCTCTACCAGAACCTGTTCCGCCCGCAGCAGCAGCGGAGAATCGAACATGCGTCGTATGTCATATAACTGCTCGTTGATCCCCGTCCTCGTCGGGGTCGTCTTCCTCACCGCACCGGTGGCGGGTCAGGAGGCCGCGCCGCCCACGGGGGCCGCATCGATCCTGTCGAGCGAGATCTCCGTATCGCAGGACGCGGCGGACCTCTCGCTCGAGCTGAGCAGCGGCCGGACCCTCTCGCTGGTCCTGGCGGCCGACGGTGCGGTGCGCCTGAACGGCGACCGGATCGGCGGCTACGAGCGCCGCAGCGCACTCGACCAGGCGTGGCGCGACCTGCTCCAGCGAGCCATGGAGACCCCCACGTCCGCGCTGGCCGATCTCCTGGTCGACTGGGAGCCGCCCGTCGACGCCGCGGCCATCGGCGACCGTCTCGACCGTGAGCTCGAGGCCGCCCTCTCGGCCGCCGCGGCGCCCCGCGCGCCGGACGCGCAGGACGCGGTGGAGAGCGCCGCTCCCGACGCGGCCCAGGCGCCGGCGGACGCATCCGACAGCATCCGGCGACTGAACGAGCGGATCCGCGAGCTGGAGCGGCTGATCGAGGACCCGTCCACGCTGGAGCGGCTGGAGGACCTCGAGGCGATGGAAGAGGCGCAGGGGGTGGACCTCGAGGCGCTGCGGGAGCTCCGGACGGAGCTGGAGCGAGACCTCCGCGAGGAGATCCGCAACGAGCTCCGGACCGAGATCCACGTAGGCGACTGGAGAGACGCCTGGAGCTCGCCCTGGCGGCACATCACCCGCGGGCTGGGCGGCGTGTTCTCGACGCTCATGACCTACGCGATCCTCGTGGGCCTGGGCTTCCTGATCGTCTTCTTCGGCCGGACGTACCTGGAGGGCGTGGCCGACACCGCGCGGCACGCCACGCTCCGGTCCGGGCTCGTGGGGCTGGCGGGCTCGTTCCTGGTCCTGCCGGCCTACATCCTCGGGCTGCTGGCGCTGGCGGTCTCCATCGTCGGGATCC
>JAWVYT010000136.1:0-6368 GCA_033722595.1 Longimicrobiales bacterium | reverse complement strand
TCGATGGCCGTGTCCTCGTCCACGGCGGCGACCGCCGCGACCGCGTCGCCGATGAACCGGACCCGGTCCACGCACAACGCCTGCTCGTCCCGCGTCCACGGGATGATGCAGTACTTCTCCGGCATGTCCCGGCCGGTGATCACGGCGTGGACCCCCTCCATCGCCTCGGCCTCGGCCGTATCGATGGACAGGATGCGGGCGTGGGCGTGAGGCGACCGCAGGATCCTGCCGTGGAGCATGCCCGGCAGCGCGATGTCGTCGGTGTACACGGCCCGGCCGGTGGACTTGGCCATCCCGTCCACCCGGGCGAGACGCTCGCCGATCACCGAGAACTGCTTCTCGACCCGGGCGTCGAGCTCCTCTCGCGTAAGGGCGGTCCGCTCCTGACGGGGCCGCAGCTCCTCGGGCCTCATGCCGTGGCCTTCCGGTCGGTCTCCCGCTCCCGGATCCGCTCCGCCGCCAGCTCCACCGCGTCGAGGATCTTGGTGTAACCCGTGCACCGGCACAGGTTGCCCGCCAGCGCCTCCTTGATCTCCTGCCGGGTCGGATTCGCGGTCCGCTGCAGGAGCCCGGCCGCCGACATGAGGACCCCGGGCGTGCAGAACCCGCACTGGGCCGCGCCCCGCTCGCCGAACGCCTGCTGCAGCGGGTGCGGACCCTCGGCGTCGGCGAGACCTTCCACCGTGGTGACCTCGCGACCTTCGGACTCCAGGACCGGCGTGATGCAGGCCAGCGTGGGAGTGCCATCCAGGAGCACCGTGCACGCGCCGCAGTCCCCCTTGTCGCACCCCTGCTTGGAGCCGGTGAGCCCGAGGCCGTAGCGCAGCGCTTCCAGGAGCGTCCAGTGGCTGGCGACGCCGAACGTGCGCCGGTCGCCGTTCACGGTCAATGAGATGGAGGAGATCATGGGTCTAGGTTAATTCTGGGCGGGGTCGGGAACAACCGGAGACTAGAGACTAGAGTCTAGAGTCTAGAGTCTAGAGTCTAGAGACTAGAGTGTTTGCGGGGGGCGGGATGTTTGACGCGGGTTGAGGAAGTCGGCCATCTTCACGGTCCAACGGAGGGAGGGAGCGGATGGGGTCCACAGACCAGGGGTCCGTCGTCGCGGGGGTGGTCCTGGCGGCCGGCCGGTCCGAGCGGATGGGGGAGCCGAAGCCGCTGCTCGAGATCGATGGGCGGACGTTCCTGCAGGCGACGGTGGAGGCGCTCCGGGAGGGCGGCTGCCATCCGGTCGTGGCGGTGGTGGCGTCGCCGGACGCGGCCTTCGCCGCGCGTTCTGCGGGCGCGGTCATCGCCCAGGGCCGGCCGGAGGGCGAGCAGATCGACTCGCTCCGGAGCGGGCTCGACGCGGCTCCGGACGCGGCCGCCGCAGCGGTCGTGCTGCCGGTGGACCACCCGCGGGTACGGCCCGGCACCGTCGGGACCCTGATCGCGGCCTGGCGGGCGGAGCCCGATGCGGTCGTGCGGCCGGTCCACGACGGTCGCCCCGGCCACCCGACGGTCTTTCCCCGCCGGGTCTGGCCCGCGCTCCGGGACCCCGGGCTCGAGGGTGGCGCCCGGTCGGTCGTGGAGCGCGAGCGGGTGGTGGACGTGCCCGTGGACGACCCGGGCGTGCTGGTGGACATCGATACGCCGGGCGACCTGGAGCGCGAGCTCGATGCCCGGTGAGCCCCGGCGCGACGGACGCGTCCCGCTGGTCGAAGCGGCGAGGGCGGCGCTGGCGGCCCGGGAGGGCGGCCGGGCGGTGGCCGTCATCGGACGGGCCGACGCCCGGGGGGGCGGTGTCCGGGTCCTGGTCTTCGAGGATGGCGAGACCCGCGGCACGCTGGGCGACGGGGCGCTGGACCGCGCGGCGCGGGAGATCGGGGAGCGGCTGCTGGGCTCCACCGACAGCGCGTGGACGCTCGAGACGCCGGACGGCCGGGCGACGCTCTACGCCGAGGTGCACCGGCGGCGGGGCCGGCTCTTCGTCGTGGGCGCCGGGCACATCGGGCTCGCGCTGGCCCGAACGGCGCGGCTGGCCGGGTTCGACCTGGTCGTCCTGGACGACCGGGAGACGTTCGCCGAGGCCGAGCGCTTCCCCGAGGAGGCCGACGTCCGACGGATGGACTTCGAGGACCCGTTCGCGCAGGGGAGGCCCGGCCCGGCCGACTTCGTGGTCCTGGTGACGCGCGCGCACAGGTACGACTACGACTGTCTCCTGGCGCTGCTGGACGGCGACGTCACGCCCCGCTACATCGGGATGGTCGGCAGCCGGCGGCGGGTGCGGGCCGCGTTCCGCCAGCTGCTGGACGCCGGGATCGAGCCGGAGCGGCTGGAGCGGATCCACGCGCCGATCGGGGTCGAGATCGGCGCCGAGACGCCGGAGGAGATCGCCCTCTCCATCGCCGCGGAGATCGTGGCCGTGCGACGGGGAGTGACGCCGGGCGGCTCGCTCCGGGACCGGGAGCGGATCGTGCAGCGATTTCTTGAGTGAGGAGTCTAGAGTCTAGAGTCGAGAGTCTAGAGTCGAGAATCGAGAATCGAGAGACTCGAGTCCCGGGTCTCGCGTCTCGAGTCTGAGGAGGGAGTCTGGCGGTGAATGAGGACGAGATCGTCTATCGGGCCCTGGTGGACGCGGGGGACGCGGGCCGGCGTGTCGTGCTGGCGACGGTCATCGAGGCTCGCGGCTCGACGCCCCGGGACGTGGGCAGCAAGATGGTGATCGGCGCCGGCGACGAGCTGGTCGGTACGATCGGCGGCGGGTGCGGCGAGGCGGACGTGCTGGAGGTCGCCCGTCGCGTGCTGGAGACGGGGAAACCGGCGCGCGTCCGGGTCGAGCTCACCGATGACGAGGACTCATGGAGCCCTGCCGTGTGCGGAGGCGTCATGGAGGTGTTCGTGGAGCCGGTGGAGCCGGATGTGGAGTAGGTACAACGCGTTCCTGCTCGAGCCGCCGGAGCTCACGATCACCTGGCAGGACGCCGAGACCGGGGCCCGCGGGTGGCTGGTCATCAACTCGCTCCGTGGCGGCGCGGCGGGCGGCGGGACGCGGATGCGCCTCGGCGCCACGCCCCGTGAGGTCGGCTATCTGGCCAAGACGATGGAGCTCAAGTTCGCGCTGGCGGGGCCGTCCATCGGCGGCGCGAAGTCGGCGATCGACTTCGACCCCCACGACCCCCGGAAGGGCGGGGTCCTGGAGCGCTGGTACGGCGCGATCCGTCCCTACCTCCGGGACCACTACGGCACCGGCGGGGACCTGAACGTGGACGAGGTCCACGAGGTCATCCCGATCATCCAGTCGCTGGGACTGGAGCACCCGCAGGAGGGCATCGTCCGCGGCCACGTGCTCGACGCCGGAGGCGACTTCGGCGCCGTGATCGATGCGCTGAAGCGCGGGGTGAAGGCGCCGGTGGAGGGCCCCCGGGGGATCGCCGGGCAGGAGGTGACCGTCGCCGACATGATCACCGGCTACGGCGTCGCCCGATCCGTGATGGAGTACTACGATCGGGTCGGCCGATCGCTGGACGGCGCCCGGGTCTCCCTCGAGGGGTTCGGCAATGTGGGCGCTGCGGCCGGTCTCTACCTGGCCCGGGCCGGCGCCCGGCTGGTGGCCGTCTCCGACGCCGACAAGGCGCTGCTCGAGCCCGGCGGGCTGGATGCCGAGGAGGTCGAGCGGCTCATCGTCGACGGCCCCGACCGGCTCCTGCCCGACGACCCCCGCTGCGTCCGGGACGGCGCGCGCGACGCCTTCTTCGATGCGGCGTCGGAGATCCTGGTGTGCGCCGCGGCGTCCGGGACGCTCACCGACGCGCGTCTCGACCGGCTGACGGCGGCGGGCGTGGAGGTCATCGTCGCGGGGGCGAACCAGCCGTTCCGCGAGCGGCAGCTCGGCTCGACCCGGGTCCACCGGATCGCCGACGGCCGGTTCGCCGTGCTGATGGACTTCCTGGCCAACCTCGGCATGGCCCGGACGTTCAGCTACCTCATGGAGAAGAGGTGCGCCGCCGACGCCGGCGCCATCTTCTCGGCCGTCGACGACACCATCGGCGCGGAGATCGACGCCACCCTGGACCGGTCCGACCGACCCGACCGGGGGCTCATGGCCGCGACCCTGGGCTCGGCCCTGGACAGGATCGGCGCGCCGTGATCACCCTCCACGTCGGCACGCGCCGCGGCCTCTTCCTCGCCCGGTCGGACGACCGCCGGAGCTGGACCCTGGAGGGCCCCTACCTGGAAGGCCGGGAGGTGTACTACGCGTTCCGGGACCCCCGGACCGGCACCGTCTGGGCCGCGACCAGCCACAAGGTCTGGGGCGCCCACGTGCACCGGAGCCCCGACGGCCGGGACTGGGAGCTCCTCGAGGCGGCGCCCCACCACGCGGACGATCGAGGCCTCGAAGCCATCTGGTACCTGGCCCCCGGGCCGCCGGACGAGCCCGACACGCTGTGGGCCGGGATCGAGCCGGCGGGCCTGTTCCGGAGCCGCGACGCCGGGGAGAGCTGGGAGCCGTCGCCGCTCAACCGGCACCCGACCCGGGACACGTGGCAGCCCGCGGGCGGCGGACTGGCCCTCGGCGGCATCCAGCACGACCCGTCGGAGCCGAGCCGCGTCTACTGCTCCCTCTCCGCCGGCGGCGTCTACCGCTCGGAGGACGGCGGCGAGAGCTGGGCGCCCGTCAACGACGGTGTCCGGTGCGACTTCCAGCCGGACCGGTACCCGGAGGCCGGACAGTGCGTCCACAAGCTCCGGCTCCATCCCGCCCGGCCCGACCGGCTCTACCAGCAGAACCACTGCGGGGTCTACCGCTCGGACGACCGGGGCGAGCAGTGGACCGAGATCACCGGCGGGCTGCCCAGCGACTTCGGCTACGCGCTCGCGCTGGACCCGGCGGACCCCGACGTCGCCTACGTGATCCCCGAGGAGTCGAGCCACATGCGGGCCACCGTCGACGGCCGGCTCCGGGTCTACCGCACGGCCGACGGCGGCGCTACGTGGACGGCCCTCACCGAGGGGCTGCCGCAGGAGCACGCGTACGTCTCCGTGCTCCGGGACGCCATGGACCACGACCCCCTCGACCCGCACGGACTCTACTTCGGGACGTCCACCGGGCACCTCTTCGGCAGCGCCGACCGCGGGGCGACGTGGCAGGGCATCGCCGGGTTCCTGCCGAAGATCCTCTGCGTGACGGCGGCGGTGGGCTGACCTCCGCTAGTCGTCGTCCGCCAACCCTTCGCTCGCCGGCCACGCCCGCCGACCCATGTCCACCGCCCCGTCCTCGCCCACCTCCACCCCCTCCTCCTCCAGCAGCCGGCGCTGAAGCACCCGTCCGTGCCCGGCCCGCGGGATGCTCAGCTCGCCCCGGGCGCCGACCACGCGCCACCACGGCACATCCGCGCTGTCGGGCAGCGCGCGGAGGACGGCGCCCACGGCCCGGGCGGCGCCGGGTGACCCGGCGAGGGCGGCGATGGCGCCGTAGCTGACCACCCGGCCGGATGGCACGCTGCGGACGGCGTCGTGTACCCTGGCGGTGAAGTCGGACATGTCCCTAACGTAAACCCATGGCAGAGAAGCAGCAGGAGCATCTGGTCCTGGTCCGTCTCGGCGGCGAGCTGTTCATCAAGTCGAAGCGGACTCGGGCGTCGTTCATCCGGCGCCTCGTCCGGAACCTGGAGGACGCCCTGTCGGGGCTCTCCGGCGAGACGTCGGTGGAGCGGGGCTGGGACCGTCTCTTCGTCCACAGCGACGACGCCGGCGTCCATTCCGTCGTGGCCCGGGTCTTCGGGATCAGCTCGTACAGCCCGGTGGAGGCGGTGACGCCGGCGGTGCTGGACGACATCGTGGCGGCCGGCGATCTCTTCGTCGAACGGGTCCGGGGCCGCACGTTCGCCATCCGCGCCCGGCGGGCCGGCGAGCACGACTTCTCCAGCCAGGACATCCAGGTCCGGCTGGGCAGCCGGCTCCTGGAGGCCTCATCGGGCGTGGATCTGGACGACCCGGAGGTCGAGGTCTTCGTGGAGGTCCGGAACGAGCGGGCGTACCTGTTCGCCGAGAAGGTGGAGGGGCCGAAGGGGCTCCCACTGGGGGTGGAGGGCCGGGCGGTGACCCTGCTCTCCGGCGGGTTCGACTCGGCGGTGGCCGCGTGGCTGATGCTGAAGCGCGGCATCAGCCAGCATTACGTCTTCTGCAACCTGGGCGGCGACGCATACGAGCGCGCGGTGGTCCAGGTCGGGAAGGTGCTGGCCGATGACTGGAGCTGGGGCACCCGCCCGAAGCTGCACGTGGTGGACTTCGGGGGCCCGCTGGACGAGATCCGGCGCCACACGCGCGAGCAGTACTGGCAGGTCGTCCTGAAGCGGCTGATGTACCTGGCGGCGTCGATGGTCGGC
>JAWVYT010000135.1:0-6484 GCA_033722595.1 Longimicrobiales bacterium | reverse complement strand
GGCTCCCGGTTCAGCAGCGTTCCCGCCAGCACGGTGCCCATCCCCACGGTGATCGCGAAGTCGAAGCTCGAGATCTTCGAGAAGCTCCGGAGCCCGGCCAGACGGGTGTAGAGGATGAGCGTCCCATAGATGCCGACCGCGGTCAGCAGCAGCATGGCCACGGCATCCAGCGGCATGGCGATCCAGCTCCAGTCCATCATCGCGACTCCCGGTGTTCGTGGGTTCGTTTTCCGGCGTTCGTATCGGCCGGTCCCGTGGCCGCCCCGCCCCCCGAGACGAGCGGTCCCCCCGCAGGCGACGACGTCCTCAGCGGATCAGCGGGGGGAATCGATCCGGCGGCCGGCGGTGCCGCGTCCCCTGCTCATAGGCGTACGCCAGCCCGAAGAGAAGCCCTTCCGCGTAGGGACGGCCCGCGATCTGGAGGCCCGCCGGCAGATCCCCGTAGGTGAACCCCATGGGGACCGTGATGGCGGGGAGCCCGGCTGGCGGGATCAGCGTCTGGGAGTTGTCGCCCCGGTACTCCTCGTTGGCCCGCTCCAGAGGCGCGGGGGGATGGCTCCAGGTCGGGAAGACGAACGCGTCGACCCCGGCCCGGTCCATCGACTGGACCACCGCGGCCAGGAGCGCCTGCCGCCCCGGGTGCTCCCCGAAGTCGGGACAGGGTTCCTCTGCCTCCGCCGGATGGACCACCACGGCCTCGGCCTCGGCGGTCTCCCGGAGACCGCGCTCCACATCCGGACCGAACTCCCCGGTCTCGAGCACCTCCAGCACATCTCGGATGGGGGCGTCGTCCCCGAGGGAGAGGAGGTAGTGGTGCATGTCCCAGCGGAAGCGCTCGCACCAGGAGACCGCCTCCAGACGCTCCTCCAGCTGCTCGATCTCGAAATCGACGACCGCTGCCCCGAGGCGACGCAGGTCGCGCAGGGCGTCGTCGAAACGGGCGAGGACCGCGCTGTCGCCCGTCTCCGGGTCGACGAAGGCCGTCAGCACGCCGATGCGCTTCCCCTCCAGCGCACCGGCATCGAGGAAGGCGGTGTAGTCCTCCTCCCGGCGGTTTCGCCCCGCCTCGGTGTACGGGTCCGCCGGGTCGTAGCCCGCCACCACGTCGAAGATCCGGGCGGCATCCTCCACGGACCGGGCCATGGGGCCGGCGATGTCGCGGTCGAGGGAGAGCGGGACCACGCCCGCCCGCGAGGTGAGGCCCAGGGTCGATCGGATCCCCACCAGCGCGAGGTGCGAACTGGGGCCGCGGATGGAGTTCCCGGTGTCGGTCCCCAGCCCGGCCACGCCGAAGCTCGCGGCGACGCCCGAGGCCGTACCGCCGCTCGATCCCGCCGGCGTCCGGTCCAGCGCGTAGGCGTTGGCCGTCGTCCCGTAGGAGGACGAGACGGTCTGCCGGGGACTGAACGCCCACTCCGCCATGTTCGTCTTCGCGACGACGATCGCCCCCGCCTCCCGCACGCGCCGCACCATGAACGCATCCGCGAGCGGGTGGCTTCCAGCCAGCGCGATGGAGCCGGCGGTCGTCGGCATGTCGTGGGTGTCGAAGTTGTCCTTGACCAGGAGCGGCGCGCAGAAGAGGAGGCCGGGGCGCTCACCCGCGGCCAGGGCGCGATCGATGGAGTCGGCGCGCTCGAGGGCCCGGGGATTCACCACCGTGATCGCGTGGAGCCCGCTGGCGCTGTCGTACGCCTCGATCCGGTCCAGGTGGGCCTGGACGACCGCCCGGCAGCTCGTGCGCCCCTCCAGGATCGCGGACTGCAGCCCGGCGATGGAGGCCTCCACGACCTCCACGGCAGGCGGACCGGGCGGAGCATCACCGCACGCCGGGAGGGTTGCGGCGAGGAGCGCGGCCGCCACCGGGCCACACGTCCGGACCGCGGACCCCAGATTCCGGAAGCTGCTCATGACCGTTCTACCTCTGCGGTGTCACGCCGACTTGGTTTCGAGCCAACGGCCCCGCTTTCATACTTGAAGAAAGCGAACAAAGCCAGGCCTCCGAGGACCAGCTCGACGACCATCCCCTGGATGACCCCCGCGCCCGGAGGCCCATCGAGCGCGATCCCCGTCAGACGGCCGAGCACCAGCGACAGGAAGACCGCGGCCGCGAGAACGATGGAGGTCCTCGACCACGCACGCCGGAACGCTCCCAGGCCGACCACGAGTCCGGCCACCATGATGATCCCGCCCGCCCCCCTCACCTCACTCAGCACCCCGGCGTGATCGGACAGCGTCAATCCGCTGAAGGTGTAGAACCCGACCGGATCGAGCAGACGCCAGCCGCCGAAGACCACCAGGGTCAGCCCCAGGACGATCAGGATGATCTTGAACACCTTCGATTCTGTCATTGCCGGACCTCTTCAACAGGAAGGAAATTGATCACACCGCCTCCGGGAGCCCCATCTTCCGCACCAGCGCCCGGTACCGGGGATCGGGTCGGAGCGCATCGAACGAGACGTCGTCCGCCAGATGGACCAGCGCCATGTCACGCTGCCGGTAGGCGTCCTCCAGACAGTCGAACGCCCGGTCGAGGTCGCCGAGCCCTCCGTGGATCATGGCGAGGTTCGAGGCCCCCACGTACTCGCTGGCGCCCCGGCGGTCCAGCTCCTCGGCCACCCGCATCGCCGCAGCTGGCCTCCCGGCGAGGGCGTGGGCCAGCCCCAGAGTGCCCAGTGCGAGCGGGCTGCGCCCGGACCGTTCCACGGCGGCCTCGCACGCTGCGAGCGCTTCCCCCACCCGTCCCAGCCCCAGGAGCGCCTGCCCCAGGAGCCAGTGCCCCTGCCAGAAGTCGTCGAAGAATGCGACCCCCGACCGGGACCGTTCGACGGCCCTTTCGAACTCCCGCATGTACTTCAGCACGATCACGGGTCCGAAGGCGGAGAACGGGACGTATCGCTCCAGCGCCGTGGACCCCTCGGCGGCGGCCAGCGCCTCTTCGTAGCGGCCCTGCACCGACAGGGCTTCGGCCAGGAGGAAGTAGGCGTACGCGAAGCTCGGATTGAGCCGGATCGCCTCCCGGAGCGCGGCCTCGGCACCGGTCCAGTCCCAGTCTCCGTACAGGCGGACGGCCGCCTGGGCGGTGTGGGCAACCGCCAGGTCGCTGTCGAGCGCCAGCGCCCGCTCCACCAGCGAACGGACCCGGGGCAAGCCGTCGGCCGGGCTGGTCAGCCCGAAGAAGACGGCCGAGCCGAGGGTTTCGGCCAGGACCGCGTACGCCGGCGCGAACTCGGGATCGAGCTCGATAGCCCGCTCGAGGTACTTCCGGGCCATGGCGTACCCCTCCGGACTCCGGCGGTCCAGGTGGAATTGACCGAGGGTGAACGCTTCATACGCCGCGGGTCGAACCGCGCGTGGCGCAGCGATCCGCCGCTCCTCCGATGCGCTCATCCGGACCCCCAGCGCCGCTCCGATCGCTTTCACGGCCTCGCCGACCTGATCCAGGACCTCATCAGGCCGGCCGCGGTACGTCCCTGACCACAGCTCGCGCTCCGGCCCGGCGGCGACGAGCTTCGTCGTGACCACGATGCCGTCCTCCCTCCTGTCCACGGAGCCCGCGACCACCGCGTCCACGTCGAGCGCATCGATGATCTCCATTACGGACAGATCGGTTTCCCGGAACCTCAGCGTCGAGGCCCGGGATAGAACCTCGAGAGCCCGTACCTGCCCCAGCCCGGCCACCAGCGCCTCGTGGATCCCACCCACGAAATGGGCCTGCGCCTCGGCGCCGGTCCCATCCCTGAGCGGCAGTACCGCCAGTCGCCTCGTCGAGGGCGCTTGACCCGGCTCACGTTCCTCCTGGCCGATCTCCGATAGCTCACCGGCCCGTACCGCCCGCAGATCCCCGATCAGCTCGTCGGCGTCCCGGTACCGGTGCGCGGGGTCCTTGCGCAGAAGCCTGGCGACGACGCGCTCCACGGCCCGGATCACGTCGGGCCGCAGGCGGGTCACGGGCACCGGCTCGTCGTGGAGGACGGACCGGAGCACGGATGCGGGGTCGGGACCGGTGAAGGGCCTGGAACCGGTCAGCATCTCGTAGAGGACCACCCCCAGCGACCACAGGTCGGCGCGACCGTCGACCGCACCGCTCTCCCCGTGCTCCGGGCTCATGTACGCCACCGTCCCCAGGCGAATCCCGTCACCGGTCAGCTCCTCGCCGGCCACCTTGGCCACGCCGAAGTCCAGCAGCTTCACGCCGCCGGAACCCGTCAGGAGCACGTTCGACGGTTTGACATCCCGGTGGATGATCCCGTTTCGGTGTGCCTCGCTGAGCCCCTCCCCGATCCCGATGCAGATCTCCAGCGCCTCGGGCACCGGCAGCGGGCCTCGGGCGATCCGGCGGTCCAGGGTCTCGCCCTCGTAGAAGGCGAACACCATGTAGAGCTGGCCCTCGGACGTCTCGCCGATCTCGTGGAGCGTCGCGATGTTCGGGTGATCCAGCGCCGAGGCCGCCCGCGCTTCCCGCTCGAAGCGCCGCTTCGCGTCCTCACCCGTGCCCAGGTAAGGGGGGAGCGCTTTCAAGGCCACGTACCGACCCAGCCGCGTGTCCTGGGCCAGGTAGACGACGCCCATCCCGCCCCGGCCGATCTCCCGAACGATCCGGAACGGCCCCACCCGGCGACCCTCGTCGGTCACGACCCCGGACGTCCGGATCAAAGCCGCGAGCACCTTCGCCGGGTCCTCGAACCGGTCCTCGCCCCGCTCCGTCGCCTCGAGGAACGCCTCCACATCCGCCTTCAGCCCGGGATCACCGGCGCACGCGTCGGCGAGGACCCGATCCCGGTCGTCGGCGCCCGCGTCCAGCACCCGGTCCAGGATCCCGTCAATGCGCTGCCAGCGCTCCGGGTCCAGATCGCTAGGTCTCATCGATGTCCCGGATCAGCCACGCCCTGGCCTTCTGCCACGCCCGGTCCACGGTGCGCGGCGACACGTCGAGGGCAGCGGCCGTCTCCTCCACCGTCATGCCTCCGAAGAAGCGGCACTCCACGACGCGGCTCAGCCGTTCGTCGAAATTCGCCAGGCGGGCCAGCGCGTCGTCCAGCTCGATGATCTCGTCGATCCGTGCCTCGAGCGAAGGCACCCCATCGTCCAGCGGCACCCTGGACCAGCCCCCACCCCGCTTCCGGGTCCGGGCGCTCCGGGCCGCGTCGATGATAATGTGCCGCATGGTGGTGGCGGCCAGAGCCAGGAAGTGGGCACGATCCTCAGCCTCCACCCGAGCGCCGTCCACCAACTTGAGGTAGGCCTCGTGCAGCAGGCCGGTGGTACGGAGCGTCGCGCTGGCGCCGCGCCGGGCGAGCTCCCGGTGGGCGATCCGGTGGAGCGCGTCGTACAGGCGCGGGATCAGACGGTCGAGCGCACCCCGCTCGCCCTGGCGGAGGGCCAGGAGAAGATGGGTCGTATCGTCAGATGGAGCCGGAGACGCCATAGCGCTCGGGACGATAATGGCGTGATCGAACGCGCTTTCTCGTATACCCCAGTAGAGGCATCGGAAGGCACGATCCTCGGGTAGAGGGCTTGTCCCTCTCAACCTGCACAAACCACTCTCACCCCACAAGGCGAAGCCCATGCTTGATCACCGCACCACCCGGCGACTCCCGCACTGCGCCCTCGTCGTACTCGTCGCCGTCGCATTGGCGTGTCAGGACGGGGACACGACCGGACTCGAGCCAGGCCCCACGGTCCCGGACCGCACGGCCGGCCACGTGAGCGCGGAGCGCCACGACGCCGGCCCGGTACCCTACAGGGGAACGCTCCTCACCACGGAGCAGACCCCGGATCCCGACCGGCCCGACGGCTGCGAGCTCTTCATGCATACGGCCCAGGTCGGTGAGTCCACCCACCTGGGCCGGTACACGGGGACGGGCACGACCTGCAGCTACAACGTGCAGCTCGGCGTCGTGGATCCGCCCATCAACCCCGGCGGTGGGCCTCCCCCCTACTTCGTCACCGACTTCACCATCCTGCAGACCCACACCGCCGCGAATGGCGATGAGCTGGAGGTTTCCGGGGTCGGGCTCTTCGTCCTGAGCATGGAGACCGGCGCCGCGGGGTTCGTCGGCGAAGGTGCCATCGAGGGCGGCACCGGCCGGTTCGAGGGTGCGACGGGTGCGTTCACGATCCGGGGCGTCACCGGCACGCCCGCCCACTACGACGGCTGGATCCGCTTCGACGGATCCGGCCAGCCCTGACGGACCGGGTGTACGAAGGCCCGGGGTAATGCACCGCCGGGAAGCGCGGATGCGTGGGGGACGGGCGGCGTCATAAGCGGCCGTCGCCCGTTCCTCTACCGGGCCCGCCGGAGCTTCTCGCGGATCGGGATCTCGCTCTCGTAGCGCCCTCGATACAGCCTCCATCCACGCTTACCGCGGCGATCACGAGGCCGCCCTGGCGGCGCTCGAACGGGCCTGGGACCTCGGCTTCCGCGGCGACTTCGTGCTGGCCGTCGACCCCTTCTTCACCGGGCTCCGGGACGAGCCGCGCTTCC
>JAWVYT010000134.1:0-6509 GCA_033722595.1 Longimicrobiales bacterium | reverse complement strand
GTCGTGGACGAGGGCGATCCGCTGGCGGAGGTCCATGCGGCGGACGAGGCCGCGGCGGAGCAGGCGGCCCGGTCACTCGTGAGCGCCGTGACCGTCGGCGACGACGAGCCCGGCTTCCGGCCCCTGATCTCCCACCGGATCACGGTGGAGGGGACCGAGCGGCTCTAGCGCCGGAGCCCCGTCGGGATCGAGTCCGTGGTGTCCGGCAGGACCTGGGGCAGGTCCCGCAGCGGCGCGCCGAACAGGCCGGGCGCGTGGACCTCGCACAGCTCCGTGGGCTCGGTCCCGGGGATGAAGATCTCCTCGTACAGGGCGTCGGGCGGGCACCAATCGGCGCTGAAGAGCTTGCCCGTCTCCCTGTCGATCACGGCGGTGATGATCCCGTCCGGACGCCGCCAGTCGGCGGGGATCGCGAACCGAGGCTCCTGCCACAGCACGGTGTCCCCGGTCTCCGGATCGATGGCGTACCCGCCGTCCTGGATCTGGAGCGTGTCGGCGTCCTCGTCGAGATAGGTGGTGTCCCCGGTGAGCGTGTCCACCGACACGCCCGTCCCGAAGTACAGCGGCCGCATGAAGTCGGCCCAGACCGGCGCAGCGTAGGCGCCACCGGCGGCGTTCTCCAGGATCGGCCGGGGCATGTCGAACCCGAACCAGACGGCCGCCAGGAGGTCCGGCGTGAAGCCGGTGAACCATACGTCGGTGGCGTCGTTCGTCGTGCCGGTCTTGCCGGCGGCGGGGAGCGTTTCGGGCACGTTGCCGTACATGGGCAGCCGGATCCGTCGCCCGCTCCCGGCGTTTACCACATCCTTCATGAGGTCGACCATGATGTAGGCCACCTCGGGGTCGAGGACCCGCTCGGTCTCCGGCTCCACCTCCCAGACGATGCGGCCACGGGAGTCCTCGACGCGGAGGATCGGCCGGGGCTCCACCTTCACGCCGAGGTTCGCGAACGTCGTGTACGCTTCGGCCACGTCGATGGGCAGCACCGCCGGGACGCCGATCGGCAGCGAAGGGACCCGGGGCACGTTGGTGGAGATCCCCATCCGCTGGGCGTACTGGGCCACGGTCTCCAGGCCCACGTCGAGCCCGAGCTTCACGGCCACCACGTTGATGGAGGTCCGGAGCGCGTTCCGCAGCGTCATCTCGCCGCGGAAATCGTTGGTGTAGTTGCGGGGCGACCACACGGTGCCGTCGGGCATGTCGACGTTCACCGGCGCGTCGAGGTAGACCCGGGAGACCGGGATCCCGCTGGCCACGGCCGCCGTGTAGACGAACGGCTTGAAGATCGAGCCCGGCTGCCGGCGGGCCTGCGTGGCACGGTTGAACTTCGAATCGGTGAAGTCGCGACCGCCGATCAGGGCGAGCACGTCACCGGTCCGGGGATCGAGACCGATGAACATCCCCTGGAGGTACGGCGTGGTCCCCGGCGGGACCTCCATCCCTTCCGGTACCTCCTCGCCGTACGGGAGCCCCTCGAAGTCGGGGTGGCTCTCGATCCGGCGCCAACCCCGCTCCATGGCCTGCCGGGCGCGCTCCTGCAGGCCGACGTCGAGCGTCGTGTAGACCCGGTAGCCCTCGCTGTACAGGTCGGAGCCGAACCGGTCGTCGAGAATCCGGCGGACCCACTCCACGAAGTAGGGCGCGGTGTCGTCCGCGCCGAGCTCGGCCCGGGTCTCGGGCACCGGCTCCGAGCGCCAGCGGGACGCCTCCATCTCCGTGAGGAACTCCTGGTCGGCCATGAGGCTCAGCACCAGGTCCCGCCGCTGGCGGCCGCGCTCCGGGTGCTTCAGCGGATTGTAGTACGCCGGACGGTTGATGACCGCCGCCAGCATCGCCGCCTCCGCCGGATTGAGCTCCGAGGCGTGCTTGCCGAAATAGTTCTGCGACGCCGACTCGATCCCGTACCAGCCCCGGTCGTAGTTGATCTGGTTGATGTACGCCTCGAGGATCTCGTCCTTCGTGTAGACCGCCTCCAGGTCCATGGCGACGTGGAGCTCCCGCAGCTTGCGGCGGAAGGACTGGTCGAAGCCCACCTTCTCGATGAACATGTGGCGGGCCAGCTGGAGCGTGATCGTGCTCCCGCCGCCCGGTCGGCCCATGAGCTGGTTCCGGACGGCCCGGAGGTAGCCGAAGATGTCGAAGCCCGGGTGGTCGTAGAACCGCTTGTCCTCGATCGCGATGAACGCCTGCGGCACGTACTCGGGCAGGCTGTCCAGGTCCACCGGCGTGCGGCGCTCGAGCGCGAGCTCGTCGAGCACGCTCCCATCGCGGTCCAGGATCTTCGTCGACTGTCGGGGCTCCCAGTTGTAGAGCTGCGCCACCGACGGGCAGTCGTAGCATACCGTCCGCCACGCCCCGATGGCGCCTCCGACGGCGCCGGCACCGAGACCGATGGCGACCAGGCCGCCGACCGCCAGCCAGCTCCATCCTCTTCCGTTCTGCTTCTTCTGGTCGTTCACCATGACTCGCTTCTACACGACGACCCGGTCGCAGTTCATCGCAGCGCCTCCAGCTCGCGCCGGAGCGCGTCCAGCGCCGCCCGCTGCGGCGGGGTCGGCGGGTGCAGCGTACCTTGCGTCACACCGCTCCCCGTCAGCTCCTGGTAGAGCTCCCGGAGACCGTCCGACAGGTCGTCGAGCTCGCTTTCCGGGTCCTCGCCTCGCGGGGCTCCGATCTCGGGAGCCTCGGCCTCGCGGGTCTCCTCGGCTTCCCGAGCCTCCCGGAGCTCGCGGACCTCCCGCCGGAGCGCGACGATCTCCAGGAGGAACGACTCCCGGGAGCGGTAATCGGCGGCGGTCAGCATCGGGAGCCGGGGGTCGGGATGCACGTGGAAGCTCCGAGCGGACCGGCCGGCGTCGGTCTCCAGCGTGACCGTGTACGTCCCCGGCGCCACGAGCGGTCCGCGCTCCCCTACGGGCTGGGCGAGGTCCTCGGGCGTGTCCTCGTCCTCATCGAACCCGGGGGGCGGATAGCGCAGGTCCCAGGCGACCCGGTGGATGACGCCCGGGTCGCCGTCCGCCGGCAGCGTCCGGATCACGTCGCCCTCCCTCCGGATCACCAGGCGCGCGGAGTCGGCGGCCTCGTTCAGGAGGTAGCTGAAGATCTGGGCCGGCGGGTTGTCGCCGTCCCACTCGCCCTGCCCCCGGTACGACGTGTCCTTCCAGTACAGGTGGAGCCGTGGGTCGCGGGCGGCGAAGAGGTGTGCCGGGCCGGTGGCGTCCGCCAGGTGGGCCAGCGGCGAGGCGTCGTCGAGGATGAAGACGCCCCGGCCGTGGGTGCCGGCCACGAGGTCGCCGGTCACAGGGTGGATCAGGAGATCGTCGAAAAGGGTGGTCGGGAGGTTGGACCCGAGCCGGTGCCAGCTCCGGCCGGTGTCGGTGGTCACCCAGAGGGCGTGCTCGGTGCCGAGGAACGCGACCGCCCGGTTGGAGGGGTGCTCGGCGATGACGTTCCCGCTGCCGGCGCCCTCGAGCCCATCGGTGCGCTCGGTCCAGGTCCGGCCGAAGTCGGTGGTCCGGAAGACGTAGGGCGCGAAGTCGCCCTCCCGGTGCGCATCGAACGTGGCCCACGCCGTGGCCCGGTTGTAGAACGACGGGAAGACCCGGCTCACGTACGTGCCCTCGGGCACGCCGACGTTGGCCGCGACGTTGGTCCAGCTCTCGCCCCCGTCCCGGCTGACCTGGAGGTTGCCGTCGTCCGTGCCGACCCAGAGGACCCGGGCATCCACGGGCGACTCGGCGATCGTCGTGATCTCGCCCCAGCTGGCGGTCCCGTCGTGGCGGGAGAGCGTGATCTCGGACCCTTTCACCCCCATGAGCCTCATCGTGTCGCGATTCATGGCCCGGGTCAGGTCCTCCGTCCGCTCCCAGGTCTCGCCCCGGTCCCGGGAGATGAACAGGCGGTTGCCGCCCACGTACACGACGTCGGGATCGTGCGTGCTGACCAGGCTCGGCGAGACCCAGTCCCAGCGGTAGTCGGGATCCCCGGCCGGCGGCCGGGGCGCGATCGCGAGACGGTCGCCGGTCTCGGTGTCGACCCGGATGTAGCCCCCGTTCTGGCTGTTGCTGTACACGATCCGGGGGTCCGACGGGTCGGTCTGGTGGTACATCCCGTCGCCGAACCCGATCTGCTGCCAGTCCCGGTCCAGCACGCCGGCCCAGTGCCGGGTTGCGCCGGGGCCCATCCACGAGTGGTTGTCCTGGAGCCCGATGTAGACATTGTACGGATCGCGCGCGTCGACGCCGATGGCGTAGATCTGGGCGATCGGCAGGTTGTCGATGCGGATGTAGGTCTCGCCCCGGTCCCAGGTCTCGTAGAGCCCCGCGTCTCCGGCCAGGTAGTAGTGCTCGGAGTCGCCCGGGTCGATCCAGAGCGAGTGGTGGTCGCTGTGCACGCCGACATCGTAGGTAGGACGGCCGGAGACGTCGGTCCACGTCCGGCCCCCGTCCTCGCTGCGGCCCGCGTCCCGGGCCAGGGTGTAGACCCGGTCGGCGTTGGTGGGATCGATGAAGATGTGGCTGTAGTACATGGGTCGACCGTTCCGGCCGCTCATCCGGGTCCAGCTGTCGCCGCCATCCTCGCTCCGGTACACGCCCTGTGCGTCCGCCGTATCGGCGTGCTCGATGATGGCCTGGACCACGCCGCACGCGTCGGCAGCCGCGGCGAGTCCGATGCGCCCCTTGTCACCGGCCGGGATCCCGTTCGTCATCCGGGTCCAGCTGTCGCCGCCATCCGTCGACCGCCATATCCCGCTCCCGGGACCGCCGCCGTTGAACCCCCAGACCTTCCGGAGCCGCTGGTACGTCGCGGCGTAGAGGACGTCCGGGTCGCACGCGTCCATGGCCAGGTCGGTTCCGCCCGTGAGCGTGTCGACGTAGAGGACCCTCTCCCAGCTCTCGCCACCGTCCCGGGTCCGGTAGACCCCGCGGTCCGGGGTCGCCTTCCACAGGTTGCCCTGCGCGGCGACCCAGGCGATGTCCGGGTTCAGGGGATGGACCAGGACCCGGCCGACATGACGGGTCTCGGTGAGGCCCCGGTGCGTCCACGTCTCGCCGGCATCCAGCGACCGGTAGACGCCGCTCCCCCACGACGTGCTCTGCCGGTTGTTCTGCTCGCCCGTCCCGACCCAGAGGACGCTCGGGTCCGACGGCGCGATGGCCAGATCGCCGAACGTCGACGTGGGCTGGTCGTCGAAGAGCGGCCGCCACGTGGTGCCCTTGTTGGTCGTCTTCCAGAGCCCGCCGCTGGCGGTGGCCACGTAGATCGTGGAGGGGTCGTGGGGGAGCGCCTCCACGTCGTGGATCCGGCCGCCGGTGACAGCCGGCCCGATCGACCGGAACGTCAGCTCGCGATAGAGCTCCGGGACATCGGCCCGCTCCTGAGCCAGCGCGGGAGCGGCGCCCAGGAGCGGGGCGAACAGGGCCGTGGCCAGGGCCGGGATCAAGCGTGTGTGAAGGTGCATCCGATCGGGGTCAAGAGGACGTAGACGCATGAGTGCGCGAAGGCTCCGCCGGGAGGCGAATGTAGGTCCGCCACGGACGGTCCGCCACGTCCGATGCGCACCCGCGGCCCTAGTCGTCCAGGCTCTCCAGGAGGGCCTGCAGCTGGGCGTGGATGGCGGGGGTCCCGCCCACGATGGCGCCGGCGGCCCGGATGTCGGGGTCGCCGTCGAGGGTGGTGACGATGGCGCCGGCTTCGCGGGCGATGACGACGCCGGCGGCGATGTCCCAGGGCGCGAGCCAGAGCTCCCAGAACCCGTCGAAGCGGCCGTCGGCCAGGTGGCAGAGGTCGAGGGCGGCTGCGCCGGCGCGTCGGATCCCGGACGTGCGACGGAGGATGGCGTCGAAGTGACGGAGGTAGCGGGGCAGCAGGTGATTGACCTTGAACGGGAACCCGGTCCCGACCAGGGCGTGATCGAGGCGCTCGGTGCCGGTACACCGGATCGGCTGTCCGTCCCGGTAGGCGCCTCCGGCGTTCCATGCGTGCCACTCGGTCCCGTGGTACCCGTCGACCACGGCGCCGGCGACCAGCCGCCCGCGGTGGGCCACGGCCACGGAAGCGGCGAAGGCGGGGTATCGGTGCAGGAAGTTGGTCGTCCCGTCGAGGGGGTCGATGACCCAGAGGTACTCCGCGGCGTCGAAGCGGCGCCGCACGGAGGCGGGATCGCCGAGCTGAGCGGACTCCTCGGCCAGGATCTGGTGGCCGGGGCACCGGTCGCGGATCAGCCCGATGATGGCCTCCTCGGCCTCGAGGTCGACCCGGGTGACGAAATCGGCGGTGCCCTTCTCGTCCCAATCGGACGGGTCCACCTGTCCCAGGTGGCGCTGATGGACGGCCCGGGCCTTCCGGCCGGCCTCCAGGGCGATCTGGGCGAGCTGCTCGGGGTCCATGACGTTCGTTGCCGCAGGTCGGTCGTGTCCGTATCGTTGACGCCTCGGGTCCGGCGCCGTGGGAAGGTACCGTGACGGGGCGGCCGGGTACAGCAGGCAGAGAATTTGCGCCGCTCTCCC
>JAWVYT010000133.1:0-6516 GCA_033722595.1 Longimicrobiales bacterium | reverse complement strand
TCCACGGGCGTGTTCAGGGAGTTGGTCATGTGGACGTGGACGCCGCTGAGGCCGGGCCCGTCGGCGCCGCCGCCCATGCCGCCGGCCATGGTCTCGTAGTAGGCGAACGGCTCGCCGGTCCGGGGGTCGATCCCGCCCACCGTCAGGTTGTTCATCGTGCCCTGGGACTGGGCCGCGGCGATCTCCGGCACCGCGCGGGACAGCGCCAGGAGGAGCACGTCCGTGATCCGCTGCGATGTCTCCACGTTCCCGCCGGCCACGCTCGCCGGCGGCCGCGCCGACACCAGCGTTCCGGGCGGCACGGTGAGGGTGAGCGCTTCCATCGCCCCGCCGCCGGCGGGGAGCGGCTGGCCGAGGATCCGCTCCACCACCACCCGGAGCGCGTACCGGGTCGCGGAGGCGGTGATGGCCTCGACGGCGTTGATCCCGCCCCGAGCCTGCGGTGCCGTGCCGGTGAAGTCGGCCTCGATCGTGTCGCCGGAGACGGTGAGTCGGAGCCGGATCGGGAGCGGCGCGTCGCCCACGCCGTCGTCCTCCATGGCGTCCTCCGCCTCGTAGGTGCCGTCGGGGATCTCGGCGATCCCGGCCCGCAGGAGCCGGTCCGCGTACTCGAGGAGTCCGGCCATGGCGGCCCGGACCTCACCGACGCCCCTGCGTCCGACCAGCTCGTTCAGGCGACGACGCCCGGCGGCCAGGGCGGCGAGCTGCGCGTCCAGATCACCCTCTCGCTCCACCGGCGTCCGGACATTCGTCAGCAGGAGCCGCCACACGTCGTCCACCCGGCTCCCGCCGGCGACCAGCCGGACCGGCGGGATCCGGAGACCCTCCTGGTAGATCTCCGTTGCGAGCGGCATGGACCCGGCGGCCATCCCGCCCACGTCCGCGTGGTGGGCTCTCGCCGCCACGTAGGCCAGCGGTGCGTCCTCGATCCAGACCGGGGCCACGAGCGTGATGTCCGGCAGGTGCGTACCCCCGCGAAACGGGTCGTTCACGGCCGCCACATCGCCGGCCCCCAGTCCGCCGAGCTCGTCCAGCGTGGCCTGCACGCTCATGGGCATCGCGCCCAGGTGGACGGGCATGTGATCTCCCATGGCGACCGGCCGGCCGGCTTCGTCGAACAGGGCGCACGAGTAGTCCCGCCGCTCCTTGATGTTCGGCGAGTAGGCGGACCGACGCAGGGTGGCGCCCATCTCCTCCGTGAGCGCCGTCAGGAGATGGCGGTAGATCTCGAGGCGGACCGGGTCCCGGATGGGCGCGGGGATTTGCGTCATCGGACCGGGCGTCTACATTCTGGGTCTGGCACCATTCTTTCCGTTCAGTGTACGGTGCGGTGGGCCGACGACAACTTCGATTCATAGAGAGTATAGGGAGGCACGTTTGGGCAAGCACGAGCGTACGACGCTGGACAAGGCGCGCGACGAGCTCTTCAGCCACCTCAACCGGTGTGGGGTGCTCGAAGCGACGGAGGATCAGCAGAAGGAGTGGATGGACGACACGCTGCAGTTCATCGAGGAGCGGTACCCCGACCTGAACGCCACCGAGCTGAAGCAGCTGGAGCAGCTGGGGATGCGGTACTGCCGTCCCGTGATCCGGCACGGCAAGGGGAACACGGCGTCCTCGGAGTGGAAGGAAGAGGCGACCGCCTGACCCCAGCCTTCCAGATCGCAGCACGCCCGGACGCCGGCACTTCCACGTGTCGGCGTTTGTGCATCCGGCCGGTGGGCACCGCTCCGCTCGCTCCCGCTAAAGTCCGTCGCGTCTCTGCCGACAACTACGTTGGGAGGCGAGACTGGATGCAGACCGATACCATGGAGACGATGACGGAGCCGGCCGATCCTTCGGACGTCGGACTGACGCTGGTGGTGGACGACCAGCCGGCGGTGGCCGCCACGGTCGCGAAGTGGCTGGAGAAGGAGGGCATGGCCTGCCACGTCGCCCACTCCGGCTGCGCGGCGCTCGAGATGGCCGAGGCGACGGAGTACGGGCTCGTCTTCGCCGATGTCCACATGCCCGGCGAATCCGGACTCGATCTCGCCCGGGAGCTCAAGGACCGGGACCCGTCGATCCAGGTGGTGATCATCACCGGGAGCACGCACCTGCAGACGGCGGTAGAGGCGCTGCGACTGGACGCCGATGACTACCTGCTGAAGCCTTTCGACCCCGCGGCGCTCCTCCACTCGGCGCGCCGGGCTCGAAAGCACCGGCAGCTGATCCTGGAGAACCAGGACTACCGGCGCAGCCTCGAGGACCGGGTCCGACAGCAGAGCCGCCGGCTCGAGCGTCTCTACCTGTCCAGCATCCTGGCGCTGGTGAAGGCGCTCGAGGCCAAGGACCCCCACACGCGCGGGCACTCGGATCGTGTTGCGTCCTATGCGCTGGCGCTGGCCGACCGGATCGGCGGCGTCGACCGGGATTCCCTCGAGGTCGGCGGCCAGCTCCATGACATCGGGAAGATCGGCGTCCGCGGCGGGCTGCTCCGGAAGAACGGCCCGCTGGAGCTGCCGGAGCTCGAGCACGTCCAGACCCATCCGGTAGTGGGCGTGGACATCCTCACCCCCCTGCTGGATGACCCGGTGATCCTGGAGATCGTGCGGTACCACCACGAGCGCTGGGATGGGGCCGGCTATCCCGACGGGCTGGCCGGCGAGGAGATCCCGCTGCCCGCCCGGATCGTGGCCGTGGCCGACACCTTCGACGCCATGACCACGTCGCGGCCGTACCGGTCGGCTCGCACCCACGCCCAGGCCCTGGCCGAGATCGAGGCCGAGGCCGGGCGGCAGTTCGATCCCGAGATCGCGCGGATCGCGGCGGAGGTCCTCTCGCGGCCCGCGGCCAGGGTGTCCTGATGTCGCGGTCGGTTCTTCTGGTCGACGACGACGGCGGGATCCTCACGGTCCTGTCCCGCTTCTTCGAGAAGCGCGACTGGAGCGTGCTCCGGGCCGCGACCGGGGCCCGTGCGCTGGACCATTACGGCGCCGAGCGGCCCGACCTGGTGCTCTTGGACCTCCAGCTGCCGGACATGAACGGGCTGCCCGTGCTGCGCCGGCTCCGTGAGCTGGACGAGGACGCGCGGGTCATCATGCTGACCGGCCACGGCGACATCGAGACGGCCGTGGAGGCGATGCGGCTCGGTGCGGCCAACTTCCTGACCAAGCCCATCGAGCTGGATCACCTCGGCGCGATCATCGAGGGGCAGGAGGAGCGGATCGCGCTCCGGCGCCGGGTCCGCGCGGCCACGGACGGCGGCCCGGAGCTGGCCAGCGACCTGGGCCCCTCGGAGGGCATGCGCGCCATCGCCGACCGGATCGACCGGATCGCGGCCGGAGATGGCACGGTGCTGCTCCAGGGGGAGACCGGGACAGGCAAGGGATGGGTCGCCCGCCGGATCCATGACCACTCCGACCGGCGGGGCCGGCCGTTCGTGGAAGTGAACTGCGGCGGGCTCAGCGCCACATTCCTCGACTCGGAGCTGTTCGGTCACGAGAAGGGCGCGTTCACCGATGCGAAGGACCGGAAAGAAGGGCTCTTCGAGGTGGCCGACGGCGGCACGATCTTCCTGGACGAGATCGGCGACCTCTCGCCGGAGCTGCAGCCGAAGCTCCTGAAGGTCCTGGAGAATCGGCGGTTCCGTCGGTTGGGCGGCACCCGGGAGATCGCCGTGGACGTCCGCCTCATCGCGGCCACCAACCGGGCGCTGGAAGACCAGGTCCGGAGCGGCGGTTTCCGGGAGGACCTCTACTACCGGCTGAACGTGCTGCCCCTCGAGCTGCCGGCACTCCGCGACCGGAGCCCCGACGACGTGGCGTGGCTCGCCCACCGGATCCTCGCCGAGCTCGCGGACGCCATCAACGGCGGCCCGACGACCTTCTCCGACGACGCACTCCGCCTCCTCGTCCAATACGACTGGCCGGGCAACATCCGCGAGATGAGGAACGTCCTGGAGCGGATCCTGATCCTGGCCGGGGATACCGAGCAGATCACCCGGTCCCGGCTGCCCGCGGAGATGCGGTCCGGGCCGAAGGCGGATCGGGGCGAGCCCATGACGCTGGAAGAAGTCGAGCGACGCCACCTGGCCCGCGTCCTGGAGCGCACCGAGGGCAACCGCTCCCAGGCCGCCCGGCTGCTCGGGATCTCTCGCGCAGCTCTGTACGACAAGATGGACCGGTTCGGGCTCAGGGCCGTCGGCCGATAGCCGACGCGCCGTTGGCATCCTGGAGGGACCCGGCGTAGCTTCGCTCCCGTTCGCCCCGAACCAGACCCGATCAGACGAAGCGCCATGACCACCCGACGCGATTTCCTCCGTGCCACCGGCACCGGACTCGGTGCCGCCGCCCTGGGCACCGTCCCCCGCGCACTCGACGGCGCGCCCTACGTGCAGACGGGAGCCGTGGAGCCGGTCGTCGTGGCGAGCGCCAACGGCCTCGCGAGCGTTACGCATGCGCTGACCACCCTGCACGACGGCGGCGACACGCTGGAGGCCGTCGTGGAGGGGGTGAACCTCGTGGAGCTCGACCCCGACGACATGAGCGTCGGTTACGGCGGGCTCCCCAACGAGGCCGGCGTGGTCCAGCTCGACGCGTCGGTCATGCACGGGCCTTCCCGGGGCGCTGGCGCCGTGGCCGCCCTGGAAGGCGTCAAGACGCCGTCCCGGGTCGCGGTGGCCGTGATGCGCCATACCGATCACGTGATGCTCGTCGGCAAGGGCGCCCAGCAGTTCGCGCGTCAGCTCGGGTTCGAGATCCACGACACGCTGCTGACCCCGAGGTCCCGAGCCCGATGGCTCGAGTGGAAGGCCGACCTCTCCGACCGCGACGACTGGCTGTCCGGCGACGAGACCGGCCTCGGCGAGTCCGGGTTCCTCGAGGACCTGCCCACCCCGTATCGGGGCCACGAGTCGGCAGACTCCTCGGCCGGGACGACCCGGGACGCCGAGCTGCGCACCGGGATGCGGGAGTCCTGGGACGGCCACCGGCCGTGGGGCACCATCAACTGCAACGCCGTGGATCGGGACGGAAACCTCTCCGGCGTGACCACCACCAGCGGACTGGCGTGGAAGATCCCGGGTCGCGTGGGCGACTCCCCGATCATCGGTGCGGGGCTCTACGTGGACAACGACGTAGGGGCGGCCGGCTCCACCGGCCGCGGCGAGGCGGTGATCAAGACGCTGGGCAGCCACACGGTCGTGGAGCTGCTCCGGCAGGGGACGAGTCCGACCGACGCAGCGCTGGAAGCGCTCCGCCGGATCGTCCGCTTCACCGAGGCCCAGCCCCGGCTGCAGCGCGAGGACGGGACCCCGAACTTCAACGTCAACTATTACGTCGTGGACAAGGCCGGCCGGTACGGAGCCGCGGCGATCCGCCCGAGCCGATTCGCCGTGGCCACCCGGGATACCGCCGGGGTCCGCGACAGCGCGTACCTGCTCGAGGATTGAGGCGATACCACGGACTTCGGCGCCGGCGGAAGGGCGCGCCCACCCCGTCGTGCGGGGCCTAGCAGCGCCATCGGCCACCGATTACATTGATACGACCGCCGTGGCGGTCCTTCCGACATCCCGACCCGTCCATTCCACCGGACTTGGAGGCGCCGCTTATGCTCACACCGTTCCTCAGCTCGGACGAGTATGATGAACGTGCGCACAAGCAGTACGACCGCGGTGACTACGACGCGGCTCTCGCCACACTGAAGGAAGGACTCCAGCTCTATCCCCACGCGGTCGAGCTCCACGTGGGACTCGGCTACACCCGCCTCGCCCGGGAGGAGTACGCCTGGGCGCGCCTCGCCTTCGAGAAGGCGCTGGTCCTCGACCCCGACGACGACGACGCCCGCGTCGGGCTGGGCGAGACCCTCATGCGGTTCGGCCGCAACGACGAGGCCCGGGCCCTCTTCGACCGCGTGCTCGACGGCCCCAGCGGAGACGACCCGGAGCTGCTCCTCGCCATGGGCCGCGCCCTCTACCGGGAAAGCCGCTTCGAGGCGGCCCGGGCGTGCTTCGCCACCGGCGTCGAGACGAACCCCGGCGACCCGGAGCTCGCCGCGGCGCTCGGGTTCACCCTGCACCGGCTGGGCCGCGACGACGAGGCCGCGTCCAGCCTCCGGGACGCCCTGGCCCTGAACCCGGGCCACCTCGAGGCCCGGGTCTACCTGGCCCACATGCTCTACGACGCCGGCGACTGGCGGGGCGCTCTGGAGGGGTTCGCATCGCTGAGCCCCGCCGAGCACTGGGACGTGCTGGCGCTGTGGCGGCTCATCGAGCTCAAGAAGTCGGTGGGCGGCCTGGCCCCGGAGGACCCCGAGCTGATGGTCTGGCACGCTCGCCTCGACGCGCTCGAGACCGAGGCGGACCCCATCGACGAGCTCCTGGCGGAGATCGAGGTCGCCGCCATGGACGCCGAGCCCGCGGAATGGACCCCACCGGACCGGGCTCCGGAGCCCGCCGGCGAGCGCCACCGGGTCCGCCTGCCCGACGGGACGGTGCTGGAAGGCTCGTGGCTGGATATCGTCCGGCAGCTCCGGGAC
>JAWVYT010000132.1:0-6518 GCA_033722595.1 Longimicrobiales bacterium | reverse complement strand
GGGTCGCGAGTCGCCGGGCCACCGTCACGTCGTCGAGGTCCGGCGGCAGATCGACGTAGAGCCTCGGCCAGGTCCAGAGCCCGCGCCGATAGTCGATGAGCGCCGGCTTGCCCGTGTCCACGTGGACGCAGTAGTCGAGCAGGTCGTCGAGCATCTGGTAGATCAGACCCACGCGTCGTCCGGTCTCGTACCAGCGATGCGCCGCCCACTCGCCACGCAGCACGGGGCCCGCCGCCAGCGCGGCGCCCAGGAGCTCCCCCGATTTGCCCAGCACCACGGCCTCGTACTCCGACCACTCCGCCGGACTACCCCCCCTCGCCGCCTGCGCCTTCTCCCCCGCTACGGTGCGCTCCACCGCACGGGCGAAGAGCTCCGCCCACTCCAGGCTGCCGGTCCGGGCCGCCATGCGGTACGCCGCCGTGAGGAGGTGGTCCCCCTCGACGATCGCCGCCGCCACGCCCCGGGACACGGCCGTGGTGGGACGGCCGCGCCGCTCTCCGGAGCCGTCGATCACGTCGTCGTGGACCAGCGACGCCTCGTGCGCCAGCTGGACTGCCGCCAGCGCGTACCAGAGGCGGTCGTCCGCCTCGTCGGTCGCGCCCGCGTACCCGACTACCGGGCGGATCAGCTTCCCCTCCCAATCCGGGACCGGCATCCCCGACTCCGCCAGCTCCCGCGCCACGGACGCGAGCCCCCGGCGGATCACCGACAGGACGCCATCCGCCTCGACGCGCCGGTCGGTCACCCCACCACCTCCCGCCTCGTCGCCCCGGGGGAAGCGTCGTAGGCGCTCCCGGGAACGTCCGAGGAAGAAAAGGAACGCGACCGCAACGAGGCCCACACAACCACACATCCCAACACCAATGCCGTCGCTACGGCCGCGCCCCACATGCCCGCGACCATCGTCATGCCCAGCGGCAGGATCAGGTTCGCGCCGTAGAACGCCGCCAACCATGCCGTCGAGCCCTCACCCAGCCAGCTCCGGGCGTCCAGCCACTCCAGCACCGCCATGAGAACCACCCCGGTCACGTACCATCCGAACAGGTTCATCAGCGGCATCCCGTAATACGGACCCGGCTCGCCCCACACCCAGTACCGGGTCACCTCGCTCATCGCCGGATCCAGGGTCAGGTCCCAGGCCAATAGAAGCAGCGAGCCCAGCAGGATCCGACCGAACGCACCCCCGCGCCCCGTCGCCTCCCGGGCCGCACGACCCAGCGCGTACGCCTCCCGACCGCCCAGCGCACGGGCCGCGAGCCCGTACGCCGGCACCGCCATGAAGAACCAGCTCAGCGGGATCAGGAACGGAACCAGGTCCAGCCACTTCGGACCCAGCAGATCGGTGTACGAGTACGGACCGAACGGGATGCCGAACGCCGTGCCCATCAGCTCACTGCCCAGACTCAACGCGTACACCACCGCGAACGCCGGTACCCACTGCCAGCCCACCCGCCGCCACAGCCAGAAGCCGAGCACGAGCCCCGCCAGCACCACCTGCGCCTGTGCGAAGAAACCGAACGACACGGCGTAGAACCGGGCCGCCGAATTCGACAGACCGACCACCCGGGACGGATTGGCGCCGAACACCCCGTACCCCACCACCGCCACCACACTGAACAGCACCAACACCGCCACGGGCACCCGGTCCAACAGCACTTCCCGTCGCCCCCGCGCCCCGCCGTTTCCGTCCATCGCGTCTCGTCTCCCGTCCATGGTTCCCGACAACATATAGCGTGCTGTCTAGGTATTGTCAAGCTTTATCTCGACAAAACATTGACAACCCGGTCGAGGTCGGCTAGGTTGATCGCGAGAACGGTGCCAGGATCGGCGGCTGGGAGGTGGGGCGATGGCGGGAGAGCGGGCGAGGGATGTGGCGCGGCACCCGATGGGGGTGGTCGTGGAGCGTACGGGGCTGACGTCGCACGCGATCCGGGCGTGGGAGCGGCGGTACGGCGCCGTGGACCCGGCGCGGACGGAGGGCGGCCAGCGGCTGTATACGGACGGGCAGGTGCTGCGGCTGCGGCTGTTGAAGCGTGCGACGGAGGGGGGTCATTCCATCTCGACCGTGGCCGATCTGAGCACGGAGGACCTCGCTGAGCTGATCGGCGACGAGGGGGGCGCGCGGGTCGGGGCGGGCGGAAATGGCGGAGTCCGGGACCGGTACCTGGAGATGTGTCTCGCGGCGGCGGATCGTCTGGACGCGCAGCGGCTTCGTGAGGAGCTCATGCGTGCGGTGGTGAGCCTGAGCGCGCCCGTGTTCCTGACGGAGGTGGTGGGGCCGCTGCTGGCGCGTGTGGGCGAGCTGTGGGAGGAGGGCTCCATGCGTCCGGCGCAGGAGCACGTGGTGTCGACGGCGGTCCGGCAGGTCCTGGACTGGCTGCTGGGCCGGTACGAGGCGTCGCCGGAGGCCCCGCTGATGGTGGCGGGCACGACCGACGGCGAGCTGCACGAGTTCGGCGCCATGCTGGCGGCCGTGATGGCGGCGGACGCCGGGTGGCGGGTGCTCTACCTGGGGCCGTCGCTCCCGGCGGAGGAGATCGCGGCGGCGGCGGAGCGGGCTTCTGCGGCGGTGGTGGCGGTCAGCGTGGTGGACGGGGAGTCGGAGGATCGGGAGCGGGCGGCCCGGGAGCTGGTCCGGCTCCGGGACGCCCTGCCGGAGGGCGTGCTGCTGGTGGCGGGGGGCCGTCGATCGACGGAGGTGGTCCCCGAAGGTGTGACGGTGGTGGAGGATCTGAGGGCGCTGAGGCACGTGCTGGCGGCCGCGGGGCCGCCGGAGGAGGCGTAGATGAGGGCGGTGGTAATCGGCAGCGGGTTCGGAGGTCTGGCGGCGGCGGTGCGCCTGCGGGCCCGGGGTTACGACGTCACGGTGCTGGAGGCCCTGGACCGGCCGGGGGGTCGGGCGCGGGTGATCGAGCGGGACGGCTTCGTCTTCGATGCCGGTCCCACGGTGATCACGGCGCCGTACCTCCTGCACGAGCTGTTCGAGCTGGTGGGGCGGGACAGCCGCGACTACTTCGAGCTGGTGCCGGTGGATCCCTTCTACCGGATCCAGTTCGACGACGGCGCGACCTTCGACTACGTGGGGGACGAGGACCGGCTCCTGGAGCAGATCCGACGGCTGAACCCGGCAGACGTGGACAATTACCGGAAGCTGGCGGAGGACGCCCGTCGCATCTTCGACGTGGGCTACACGGAGCTCGCGGATCAGCCCTTCCACGAGTTCGGGGCCATGGCCCGGGTCATCCCGTCGATGATCCGGCTGAAGTCGTACCGCACGGTGAGCGGACTGGTGGGGCACCATATCGAGGATGAGCGGCTGCGGCAGGCGCTCACGTTCGAGCCGCTGCTCGTGGGCGGCAACCCGTTCAGCACGACGTCGATCTACCTGCTGATCCACTGGCTGGAGCGGAAGTGGGGCGTACACTTCGCGAAGGGCGGCACGGGCGCGATCATCGAGGGTCTCGTGCGGCTGCTCGAGGATGTGGCGGTCGACGTGCGCCTGTCCTCCCCCGTGGAGGAGATCCTGACGCAGTCCGACCGCGTGACGGGCGTGCGGCTATCGGGTGGCGAGGAGGTCCCGGCGGACGTGGTGGTGAGCAACGCCGATCCGTCGTTCGTCTACCGTCACATGCTGCCGGCCCGGGCGGCGCCCCGGGGGCAGCGGAAGGCGAACCGGATGCGCCAGTCCATGAGCCTGTTCGTGGGCTATTTCGGCACGGATCGGGTCTACGACGACCTGGCGCACCACACGATCATCCTCGGTCCCCGGTACGAGGGGCTCCTGAAGGACATCTTCCGGCGGAAGGTCCTGGCCGACGACTTCTCGCTCTACCTGCACGCGCCGGCCCGCACGGATCCGGGCATGGCGCCGGCGGGGCGGGACGCCTTCTACGTCCTCTCGCCGGTGCCGAACAACACGAGCGGCATCGACTGGGGTCGCGAGGCCGGGCCGTATTTCGATCGGATCCTCGAGGCGCTGGAGCGCAGGGCCATGCCGGGGCTGACCGACCACATCGTGACACGGACCTCCATGACCCCGGAGGATTTCGAGACCACGCTGCGGTCCGTGGACGGCGCGGCGTTCGGCCCCGAGCCGGTGCTGACCCAGTCGGCCTGGTTCCGGTACCACAACCGGGCCCCGGACCTGGACGGCCTCTTCTTCGTGGGGGCCGGCGTGCACCCCGGGGCGGGCGTCCCCGGGGTCCTGTCCTCCGCCAAGGTGCTGGAGCGGATCCTGCCCGAGCGGCCCGTGCCGGCCGCCGTTCCCGGACCGGCGCGGGCCCGGGCCGGCTGACCGCCACGGCGGGCGTCCCGTAAGTCGGCTGGTCCATCGGCCGCCTCCGCACCATATTTCGAGAGTCCGGACCGGACCGTTCGGGAGCGTGTCCCGACCCCGACTCGGAATGCGAAAAAATTTCCGATTCTCCCACGAAGATGTTGTTTCCGGCCCCCCGTCCGACCGGCGCTGGGGAGGGGAAACCCGTGCGGCACGGCCCTTGACCCTATTCCGTGTCGGATCGCTGTACGCGGCCACGGGGGCCGATCCCACGGAGATCGCGGAGATCGAATGATCATGAACGCCCGACGACAGGGAATGACGGCGGTGGAGCTGATGTTCGTCCTGTTCATCAGCGCCATGATCGTCGCCATCGCGACCCGGGAGAGCAGCACCATCACCGACCGGATGGCGGTGGCCAACGCCCGGAACGCCGTGATGACCACCGCCCTGATCGCCCGCTCGCAGGCCATGCAGCAGGGTCGGCCCATGTACCTGTGGGTGCGGCCGGACAGCGGCTGGGTCCGGGTGGGCGTCGCCTCGGACACCCTCGTGCAGCGGGTCCGGATGAGCGACTACAACGTCGAGATGGTCGGCAACGACATGGACTTCTGCTATTCGTCGAAGGGCTACGCGGAGGCGGGGTGCACGAGCATCACGTCGCCGGCCAGCCTGGGATTCGTGCGGGGCAGTCAGACCGCGCGGATCGTGGTCATGCCCCTCGGCCAGATGTGGAGGCGATGATGAACCGGGAAGGCGTCGGGATGATGGAGGTGATCATCGGGATGCTGATCCTGACGGTCGGGATCCTGGCCATGGCCGCCGCCACGACCTTCGTCCAGGTCCAGCTCTGGTCCGCGGACATGCGCACGGAGCGGCAGGTGGCGCGTCAGCAGATCGTGGAAGAGCTCCAGACCCTCCACTTCGACAGCATCCAGACGGTGGCCGAGGCGGACGCCGTGACCCGGGGCGAATACATCCTGTGGTGGGACGCGACCTCGCTGGACTGGGCGCTGAAGGAGGTCGACATCATCGCCCGCGGGCCCGCCGTCCGGAACGGCGAGCGCGAGAATACGTTCCAGGACACCATGACCTTCAGGATCGCGAGGCTGATCCAATGAGCACGCACCGCCAGGGGTTCACCCTCATCGAGCTGCTGCTGGTAATGGTCCTGGGGCTCGTCGTCCTGGGCGCCACCTACGAGACGCTGATCCGGCAGGAAGAGGCCTACACGGTCTACAACGCCATGTCCGCCACGCAGTCGGACACCCGGACGGGTACGGACCTGCTGACGGGGGACCTGCGGGAGATGAGCGCCGCGGACCTGACGCTGGCCACGCCCGACTCGCTCCGGTTCCGGGCGCTGCGGAAGTTCGGGCTCCTCTGCGACAAGGACAAGATCTCGAAGAAGCTGGTCCTCGCGCAGATGGGGATGGAGGACTTCGCCGCCGGCGACAGCCTGATCATCTACGTGGATGGCGACTCCCTCAAGGCGGCCGACGACGTGTGGGAGGTCGACTACGTGAACAACACGAGCCTGGGGGTCGCCTGCGGGACCACGCTGGGCATCAACCTGGCCGGCCTGCTCCCCGACGCCAACCTGATCCAGGTCAGCACGGGGATGGCCCTGCGCTTCGACTCCGTCTTCCCGGGCGCCCCGGTGCGGTCGTTCGAGGTCGTGACGTACCGGACGGGCACCTTCGATGGCCAGCCGTACCTGGTCCGGATCCAGGACGGCGCCGTGGCCCCGCTCGTGGGGCCGCTGGCCAGCGGGAACCCGTTCGAGCTCCGCTACTACGACAACCAGGGCATGGAGCTCACCAGCTTCCCGCTCAACGCCGCCGACCGGGCCGCCGTGGCCCGGATCGAGGTGCGCCTCGCGGCGGAGCGACAGACCACGCAGGGCGACAGCTACACCGACGTCCTGGTCACCGATGTATACCTCCGGGGCAGCTGACGCCCGGGGAGGAGGAGCCATGCGATTCGAGCTCAGAGACGGTTTCGCCCTGCCCGGCGCACTGCTGGCGCTGCTGGTCATCGCCGCGCTGGTCACCGGCGGCGCCTACGCCGCCATGATGGAGGACCGGTCCAGCACCAGCGTGGACGTGGGTCAGCGGGCGTTCCGCGCGGCGGAGCGCGGGATGCAGGACCTGATGGGCACGAAGACGCGGCCCTACTTCGAGGACAGCGTAGGCGTGGTCGGCGCCGTGGACACCCTGGGGCCCGTGACGTTCCAGATGGG
>JAWVYT010000131.1:0-6581 GCA_033722595.1 Longimicrobiales bacterium | reverse complement strand
CGTTCCAGGCCGCCACGTTCGGCCACGCCGCAGCGTCCACGTTCTTCTCTCCCAGCCCGTGGATGTTCTGGCTGGTCCTGGCCGGGCCGCTGACGCTCCGGGCCCTGGAGCGGAGCGTTGCGGAGGCCGTGGTCTTCGTGGGCGTGCTCTTCGCCATGAACATCGGGATGGCCACGCTGGTGGCCTGGGGCGTATCCCACAGCCGGAAGCTCATCAGCGAGCCCGTGCGTCACCGGGTCCTGCAGGTGGCCGGCATCGGTCTGGTCATCGCCGGCGTGTTCCTCGTCTGGCAGGCCATGGAAGGCAACTTCCAGTCGATGATGGAGCAGCAGGAGGGGATGAGGGAGGCGCTGGAAGGGTTCCGGGGTTCGCAGGGGTAGCGGCCGCCGCCTCCTTGCCTTCTGCACCCCGGCGCCTGAACCTTCTACCCCATGGAGCTCTTCGAATTCATCCTGATCCTCGTCCTCATCACGACCATCGGCAAGGTCCTCATCGAGGTGGGCGTTCCGCTGGTCAACAAGCTGGGCGACCTCGTGGCCGAGATCACGAGGTCGCGAAGGGATGGCGACCCGACGCAGCAGCTGGATGCGGGCGTGGTGGAGGAGCTCGAGCGGAGGCTGGTCCGGATCGAGGATCGCCTCGATTTCCTGGAGCAGCTCAGGGCGCCCGACGATCGCCGTGCGCTGGGCACGACGTCGCGCCCGGACCGCGGGCCCGAGCGGCGGGGCACGATCGAACCGGGCACGGAGCCCGAGGCGGGCGTGTCCCCGACCGACGAGCGGACGGCGGAGGGGTCGTGAGAGAGCCACGGAACCTCGATGCGGAGCTCGAGGCCGTCACAGAGCACTGGTTCCCCCGGGTCGTCGCGAGGGTCAACGACCACTACCTGAAGGTGGCGAAGGTGCAGGGCGAGCTGACCTGGCACGCCCACGCCGGGCAGGACGAGCTGTTCCTGGTCCTCAAGGGCACGCTCCGGCTCCGGGTGGAGGGCCGGGAGGACGTCGTCCTCGACGCGGGCGATGTCCACGTGGTCCCGGCGGGCGTACGGCACAGCCCGGTGGCCAAGGACGAGTGTTGGATCGCGCTCGTGGAGCCCGTGGATACGGACCACACGGGCGGAGAGCCGTCGGAGCACTACCGGACCATCGAGGAGCAGCTGGGGTGACACGGCCGCAGGGCGGCGTCACGCCACGCGGGGCATCGAGGGCGGCGGTGGCGGCCGGCGACCGTCTCCCGGGCGGGTGGAGACGACGCTGACCGCCGACCGCGCGGACGCCCTGGAGAACGCCGTCCGGGCCGCCCGGGCCCCGATCCGAGGTGCAGCAGAGGAGCGGTCCGGCGATGTCTACCTCGAGGAGATCAGCGCCGCGATCGCCTCCGGGGCCCTCTTCTACCCGACCCCCGCGCCTTGTCACACGCCCGGTCCCGGGTCGATCTTGGGGCCGCGCGCTGTTACCCCGACTCATTCCATCCGGGAGCTCCCATGTCCAAGCAGCAGGACCGCGCCGACCCGACCGACCGCGAGACCCCCCTGGATCTCGGGCCCGACGTGTTCCGGGCAGCCGGTCACGAGCTCGTCGATCAGATCGCCGAGTTCCTGGCCGGGCTCCGGGACCGGCCGGTGGCGCCCGGCGAGTCGCCGGAGCGGATCCGGGTCGCTCTGGACGCCGGTGCGCCCGTTCCCAGGGACGGCGTCGAGCCCGGCCCGCTCCTGGCCGGGACGGCCCGGCTCCTTTTCGACCACTCGCTCTTCAACGGGCATCCCCGCTTCTTCGGGTACATCACGTCCTCGGCCGCACCGATCGGGATGCTCGGGGACCTCCTGGCGGCCGCGGTCAACCCGAACGTTGGCGGCTGGGATCTCTCGCCCATGGCCAGCGAGATCGAGGCGCAGGCCGTGCGCTGGGTGGCCGAGCTGATGGACTACCCCGTCGACTGCGGAGGACTGTTCCTGAGCGGCGGCAACATGGCCAACTTCACCGCCGCGGCCGCTGCCCGGGTCGCGGCCGACCCGAATGTCCGGAGTGCCGGGACCGATGGACGGCTCCGGATCTACGGCTCCGCCGAGACGCACACCTGGGTCCAGAAGGCCGCCGACCTGCTGGGCCTCGGGACCGACGCCGTCCGCTGGGTCGAGACCGACCCGCAGCTGCGGATAAACGTGAGCGCGCTGCGTACGGCGCTGGCCGAGGACCGGGACGCGGGCGCCGTGCCCATGATGGTCATCGGGACCGCCGGCTCCGTCAGCACCGGCGCCGTGGATCCCCTGGAGGAGATCGCCGAGGTCTGCGCGGAGCACGATGTATGGTTCCACGTCGACGGCGCCTACGGCGGGTTCGCAGCCGTGGCCCCCGCGGCGCCGGAGCCGCTCCGCCACCTCGCCCTCGCAGACTCCGTGGCGGTGGACCCCCACAAGTGGCTCTACTCGCCGCTGGAGGCCGGCTGCGTCCTCGTCCGCGACCGCGACGCGCTGCGGGCCGCGTTCGCCTATCACCCGCCATACTACCACTTCGGGCAGGCCGCCATCTCCTACGTGGATTACGGGCCGCAGAACTCCCGCGGGTTCCGCGCGCTCAAGGTGTGGCTCTCGCTCCGGCAGGTGGGACGCAGCGGCTATGAGCGGATGATCGGCGACGACATCGCCTTGAGCCGCCGGCTCCACGCGGCCGTCGAGGCCCACCCGGAGCTGGAGGCCGTGACCCAGTCGCTGAGCATCAACACCTTCCGGTACGTGCCCGAGGAGCTGCGCGACGGGGTGGGGACGCCGACGGGCGAGGAGCGGCTGAACGCCCTGAACGAGGCGCTACTCGACCGGATCCAGGGGTCCGGGGAGGCGTTCGTATCGAACGCGGTACTCGGCGGGAAGTTCGTGCTCCGGGCGTGCATCGTGAACTTCAACACCACGGCGGCGGACGTGGACGCGCTCCCCGGGGTCGTGGCGCGCATCGGCCGGGAGACGTTCGCCGGGTAGAGACGGAGCTCTCGCCGATCCGGTCGATACGATCCGGACGCCGCCCGAAGGGTGAGGGGCGAGCGATCAGTCACCGGAGCTGGCGCGCGGCGCGCTAGGACTCGATCCCCTTCCGGGCCCGCACATCCTGTCGGTAGTAGTGCTTCACCTCCCGCATCTCCGTGACCAGGTCCGCCCGCTCCAGGACCTCGTCGGGGCAGTACCGACCGGTCAGCACGAGCTCCACCGTCTCGGGCCGCCCGTCGAGGACGGTCAGCAGGTCCCCGGTGGTGATGAGCTCGAAGTAGATCGCCGCGCACACCTCGTCGAGCACGACGACGTCCCACTCCCCGGACGCCATGACCTCCACCGCCCGCTCCAGCGCCCGGGCGGCCTTCGCCTTCTCGGCCTCGCCCGGCGGCTCGCCCTTGTACACGAACGCGTCCCCGCCGTACTGCTCGATGGCGATCCGGTCGGCGAGCGGCTCCAGCCCGACCAGCTCCGAGTACGGGTACTCCTTCATCAGCTGGATGATGAACGTCCGCAGCCCCGCGCCCGCCGACCGCACCGCCTGCCCCAGCGCCGCCGTCGTCTTCCCCTTCCCGTCACCCGTGTAGACCTGCACATACCCCTTCTTCATCCGCCCCTCTCCACTCTGCTCCAGCCTCTAGCCTCTAACCTCTAGCCTCTAGACTCTAGACTCTAGACTCTAGACTCTAGACTCTAGTCTCTAGTCTCTCTCCCCCCCGACCGTGTACTCGAGCGGCGTGTCCGCCCCCAGCAGGTGCTCCACGAAGTAGTCCCACCGGTTCCGGACCATGAACGGGTGCATGGCGAAGCCGTGGGCGGCGTCGGGGAAGACGATGAGGTCGAAGTCCCGGTCCGCCTCGATCAGCGCCCGGACCACGAGCAGCGTATTCGATGGCGGGACGTTCCCGTCCATGAGCCCGTGGGCCAGGAGCAGCTTGCCCTTCAGCTGGTCGGCCAGGACGTGGTTCGCCTGGCGGTCGTAGCTGGTACCGCCGCCCTCGTAGCCGACGAGCAGACCGTGCCACCACTCGCCCCAGTCGTCCTCGTAGTTCCGGTTGTCGTGGTTCCCCGCCTGGCTCACGGCCACTTTGTAGAAGTCGGGGTAGGCCAGGATCGCCCGGGTCGATGCGTACCCGCCGCCGCTGTGGCCCCAGGTGCCGACCCGGTCCAGGTCCAGGTACCCGTGCCGCGCGGCCAGCTCGCGGATCCCCGCGATCTGGTCGGGGATCCCGTTGTCACCCAGGTCGCCGTAGTAGAAGTCGTGGAACGACTTGGTCCGCTCGCCCGAGCTGCCCAGAGCGTCGAGCGAGACCACGACGAAGCCCAGCTCCGCCAGCGCGTGGTGGTCCCGCCGCACCGGGCTGAAGCTCCGGCCCCGCACGCTGCCGCTCTGCGGTCCCGGGTAGATGTAGTTCACCACCGGGTACTGCTTCGTCGTGTCCAGCGTGGACGGCACGAACATGAGGCCGTACAGGTCCGTGGTGTCGTCCCGGGCCTTCACGGTGAACGGGATCGGCGGGCGCCACGCCGTCGCGGTCAGCCGGCTGATGTCCGCCCGCTCCAGCTCCGCCACCACATCGCCGGACCAGGCGTCCCGGAGCACCGTGACCGGCGGGATCGTGGGCGTGGAGTACTCGTCCACGACGAACCGGCCGTCCGGGCTGAACGAGATCTCGTGGTTCGCGCTGTCGGGCGTGAGCAGTGTGATCTCGCCGCTGTCCATGTCGACCCGGTACAGATACCGGAAGTACGGGTCGCCGGGCTCCCGGCCGTTCCCCATGAACCAGATCGTGCGCGACCCGGGGTCGAGCCGCTCCACCGTCAGGACGTTCCAGTCGCCCTCGGTGATGGCCCGCTCCCGCCCGCCGGTGGCCAGGTCGTGCAGGTACAGGTGGCCCCGGTCCGTCTCGTGGGTGTACCACACCACCTCGCCCGTCTCCGGCAGATACCGCCAGTTGTGGCCCGCGCCCCAGAGCCCGGACATGAAGAACGTGTCCTCGTGGCGCTCCAGCACGTCCCGGACGTCGCCCGTCTCGGCGTCCGCGACCCGGAGCGTGACGTCCCTGTGGTGCCGGGACGTGGAGAGGAACATCACGGAGCCGCCGTCGTCGGCCCAATCGACGTCGGTGAACGTCTCCGCACAGTACACGTGGTCACACACGCTGCTGCGGTGGGCGTCCGCCGGCATGTCCAGGAACGTGACCCGCGGCGACGCAGGGTCGCTGACATCCGCCACCAGCCGCTCGATCCGGAACGGCACCGTGTCCTCGGGCATCGGGTACCGCCACGCCTCGAGCTCCGGGTGGCCCACGGTCGTGCCGGTGAGATACATCATCCCGACACCCCGGGCGTCGTGCCGGAACGTGAAGATCCTGCGGCTGTCCGGCGACCAGCGCAGCACCGGGCGGTCGCTCCGGACCCAGCCCGCGTTGTTCGTCGCGTAGCCGTAGCTCTCCTCGCCGTCGGTCGTGACGGGCCACTCCTCGCCCGTGTCGAGGCGCCGGACCCACAGGTCGTGGTCCCGGCGGAACGCGGCGAGCCGGCCGTCCGGGGAGACGACGACGGCCGGGTCCGGCCGCTCGCGAAGCTCGTCCACCACGGCCAGGGCACCCGGCGAGCTCGGTCCGACGCGCTCCACGGCGCCGGTCGCGGGGTCCGCGACCATGAGACGCTGGCCCGCCGAGTCGCGGGTCAGGTACGCGTACCGGCCGTCCTCGAGCCACTGGCTGAAAAAGACCTGGCCGTGGACCAGCGTGTCGGCCGAGAGCAGAACCTCGGCCCGACGGTAGTCCCGGGCCGTCACCGCCGCGGGCGCGTGAATCGCCACCTGCACGATGGACGGGGGCTCCGCGGCCGGCGCGGTGGCGCATCCGACCAGACCGCCGAGGACCAGGAGGGCGGGAGGAGTAAGGACACGGCGCGCTCGATACATGACGGCTCTCTGCGATGGGTGGGTCGGCAGCTCGGGGCCGCAACATGGGGGCGGCCCGGGTGGACGGGCAACGAAGGGCGCGGGCGCGCAGTGGGACGGTGGAGTGGGGCGTGCGGGTCCACCGCGGCGTACCCTGTCGGTAGCAGACGTCCGCCCGGGACCTGAACGGGCGGCTCAGCCGCCCACGTCGTAGCCGATCCGGACCGGCTCCGGGTACCGCACGACGCCCAACGGCGTCTCCACCGACGGGAACGCCTCCAGGTGGATGCGGGTGGGCTCGCCGCCGCCGGCCGCCGCCAGCGCCAGGTTCGCGACCGGCTCGAGCTGCCGGTCGAAGAAGTCCAGCAGGTCGAGGCCGACCCGGACGGGGACCGTGACCGGCTCGCCCGGCGGCAACACGTACTCCCGGTCGAGTGCGCCGCTCACCGTTTCCCGGTCATCGATGAAGAGCGTCCAGTCGAGCGCGACGAGCCGGGCCCGGCTGTTGTCGCCGGGATTCGCGGCCTCCACCAGGAGCGTCGTCTCGAACGGCAGATCGCCGGTGGCGAAGGCCGCGCCGATCTTCGCGGCGTCCAGTACCGACAGGTCGCTGAAGCTGCGGACCGCCGAGATGTCGACGCCCGCCAGCGTGCCGCCGGACGTGCCGGCCAGCGAGAACTCGACGTCGCG
>JAWVYT010000130.1:0-6589 GCA_033722595.1 Longimicrobiales bacterium | reverse complement strand
TGCGCCGGAACCCCTTCAGCGCCTTCCGCGGCCGCTCCACCGCGGACCGGGGGTGGCGGACGTAGAGCTGCACGACCTCGTCGCCGGCCCGGTCGCCGGTGTTGGTCACGTCGACCCGCACGGCCAGCGTGTCGCCGACGCTGAGGGTCGCGGCGTCGGTCCGGAGGTCGCTGTAGCCGAACGTCGTATAGGACAGCCCGTAACCGAACGGGTAGAGCGGGTCGCCCCGATAGTACAGGTACGTGCTCCCCTCCCGTATGTCGTACTCCAGCTTCGGCGGCAGCTCGTCCAGCGACCGGACCCAGGTGTGGACCAGCCGACCGCCGGGGTTCACGTCTCCGAACAGCACGTTCGCGAGCGCCGTCCCCATCTCCTGGCTGTTCTGCGCCATGTGCACGATCGCCGGCACGTTGTGGTCCGTCCACGTGATGGCGTACGGGAAGCTGCTGGCCAGCACCACCACGGTGGCGGGGTTCGCCCGGTGCACGGCCTTGATGAGCCCCTCGTCCTCGAGCTGCAGCGACCGGCGGTCCACGGCCTCCCGGCCCCAGCTCTCGACCGGGCACTCGGCCCACGGGATGTCGTCGCCGCAGGTCGGGTGGTTGCCCACCACGACGACGGCCACGTCCGACTCCCGGGCCAGCGCCACGGCCGCCGCGCTGTCGGCGCCCGAGGCGTGCCGGACCGACACGCCTCGACCCGCCCGCTCACGGATCCCCTCCAGCGGCGTCACCGCGTAGAGCGTGTCGCCGCTGTACCAGTCCAGCAGCACCTCGTCGGAACGAGGGCCGATGACCGCGATGGACGTCAGCCGGTCGGCGTCCAGCGGCAGCGCGCCGGCCTCGTTCTTCAGCAGCACGATGGACTTCCGGGTGACCAGCCGGGCGAGCTCCCGGTGCTCCGGGGTCGTCCACGGCTCCGGCCCGTCGCCGGCCCCGATGGCCCGGTACGGCACCCGGTCCGGCGGGTCGAGCTGGCCCAGTCGGATCATGACCCGGTACACCCCCCGGAGCGCCGCGTCGATGTCGGCCTCGGACAGCAGCCCGTCCGACAGCGCGCGGTGGGTGGCGTCCACGTGGTCGTCCAGGAACTGGTTCACCGACGCCCGCACGGTCGCGGCCGCGCCCCACGCCAGGTCGGGGTAGTACGCGTGGTCGGTGATCAGGAGCCGCAGCCCGCCGCCGTCGGTACAGATGATCCCGTCGTGGCCCCAGCCCTCGCGGACCATGGACTGCAGCATCGGGTGCACCTGCATGGGGATCCCGTTCACGGCGTTGTACGCGGTCATGAAGGCCTGGGCGCCGCCCTCCACGATGCCCCGCCGGAACGGGACCGCGTAGTACTCGTGGAGCAGCCGCTCGCCGAAGTTCGACGACCCGTAGGTGCGCTCGTTCTCGTTGCTGTTGGCCAGGAAGTGCTTCATCAGGGACGCGGTCCGCAGGTACCGGGGGTCGTCGCCCTGCAGCCCCTCCACGAACGCCACCGTCAGCGCGCTCACCAGATACGGGTCCTCGCCGTAGCTCTCTTCCGTCCGGCCCCAGCGGATGTCCCGGGCCAGGTCCGCGTTCGGGGCACGGACGACGAGCCCCGCCCGATCGTACGCGCTCTGGAACAGGTATCGGGCCTCCACCGCCTCCACCGCCGCCGCACGCCGGACCAGGTCGGGGTCCCACGTCATGCCCAGGCCGACGGCCTGCGGGAACTGAGTGGTCGGCGCCGGGTTCCGACGTCCCCAGTTGCTCGGGCCGCCCTGGGCCACGCCGTGCAGCCCCTCCACGTGACCGCTGCCCTCCACGCCCAGTCGTGGCACGCTGGGGTCCGTGCCCAGCGCCCGAACCTTCTCCTCCAGCGTCATCCGGGAGAGGAGGTCGTCGACCCGGGCCTCGATCGGGAGGTCCGGGTCCTGAAACGGGTAGGCGCTCTGGGCCGCCGCCGGCACGGCGACGAGTAGGGCGAACGCGAGCGGGACGGCTCGGGTCATGATCGGTCGCTGACGAAGGTTTCGCGGGGTCCGGGCCACCCGGCCCGGGGGCTTCCGCCTGGCGGCCCCCAAGATAGCCCGTGAGCGGCCGGGCCGCACGGCGACGGCGGCCGGGCGTGGCCCGGGCGTGGACCCCTCCCTTCGTGTGGGAAGTCTCCCTACACGCATTTCCACCATTTCCCCTCCCCGTCCCGTGTAGAATCGGCCGTCCGCATTGGGTAAATTTTTGCCGTGGAGGCATTGTCGCTTCCGACAGTGATCTCCGCGGGCTTACCCGACCCGGGGTGCCGAGCAGGGAGTCCGGTCGACGTGCCCCCGGAGCCGAGTACGGCGTTTATTTCACCGAGCAGGAGACAGGTCGTGCGGCGAAGCCTTCTGCAGGGGCGAACGACCCGCTGGCATGCACCGCTCATTCCGGTCATCGCGCTGGCGCTGGCGGGTTGCGGGGCGGGAGACGGCCCGGAGGCCGCGGAGGCGGACCGGCGGGGGATTGCGCCGGGGGAGCCCGGCGCGGTGTTCGTGGATGCCACGGAGTACGAGGGGATCGACTTCGTGCACACCATGGGCGATGACGAGCTGTCGAACATCGTGGAGACGGTGGGCAGCGGCGCCGCGTTCCTGGACTTCGACGGCGACGGCCGGCTCGACCTGTACGTGGTGAACGCATCCCACGTGGAGGGGATCAACGAGGGCGAGCCGGTCCGGGCCGGGCACGGGAGCCGGCTGTACCGCAACACCGGTGCGGGCTTCGTCGATGTGACCGACCGGGCGGGCGTAGCGAATCGCAGCGGCTACGGGATGGGCGTGGCCGTCGGCGACTACGACAACGACGGCGACCCCGATCTGTACGTCTGCAACTACGGCCTGAACCGCCTCTATCGCAACGACGGGGACGGGACGTTCACGGAGGTGGCGGAGCGGGCCGGTGTGGCCGGGTCGCCGGGCGACAACACCGTGGGCGCCGTCTGGCTGGACTACGACAACGACGGGCTGCTGGATCTCTACGCCGGCAACTACCTGGAGTACGACCCCGAGTACGGCTACTACTACGCCCCCGACGGGTTCCCGCCGCCCATGGCCTACAACGGGCAGCCGGATCGCCTCTACCGGAACCGGGGCGATGGCACGTTCGAGGACGTGACGGAGGCCGCGGGCGTGTTCCGGCCGGACGGCCGGATGATGGGCGTGGCCGCGACCGACTACGACGGGGACGGCTGGGTCGACCTCTACGTGTCCAACGACGCCATGGAGGACTTCCTCTTCCACAACGAGGGCGGCGAGGCGTTCACGGAGGTCGGGTTCCGTGCCGGTGTGGCGTTTAGCATCGGCGGCGAGGAGACGTCGAGCATGGCCGTCGATTTCGGCGATTACGACGGTGATGGCCTCCTCGACCTGTTCGTGAGCGACATCCACTACAGCGCTCTGTACCGCAACGATGGCGACGGCTTCTTCACCGATGTGACGGTGGCCGCCGGCGTGGCGGAGCCCAGCGGCCAGTACGACGGGTGGGGCGCTGCGTTCGTGGATTACGACAACGACGGCGACCTGGACATCTTCAAGGCCAACGGTGGGATGAACCACCTGTACGGCCACGAGGACCAGCTGTTCGAGAACGACGGAACGGGCCGGTACACGGACGTCTCCCTCGAGCGGGGCCGCTACTTCGAGCGGGAGCTGGTCGGGCGCGGCGCCGCGTTCGGGGACTACGACAGCGATGGGGACATCGATGTCTTCGTCGTGAACCTGCACGACCGACCGGTCCTGCTCCGCAACGACGCGGCCTCCGGCTCCTGGATCCAGCTGCTGCTCCAGGGCACGCGGAGCAACCGGGATGGCGTCGGCGCACGGGTGACCGTGGTGGCGAACGGCCGGACGCAGGTCGCCGAGAAGAAGAGTGCGAGCGGGTACCTGTCGACCAACGACCCGCGGCTCCATTTCGGGCTCGGCACCGCCGACACCGTGGACCGGATCGAGATCCGATGGCCGTCGGGGGCGAACCAGGTGCTGGAGTCGGTCCCCGCGCAGCAGGTGCTTCGGGTCACGGAGCCGGCCGACCCCGTGGCGGGAGGGTAGGCGATGACGAGCCGGGTCGGTGGGGCCGTGCTGCTCGGGGTGGCCGTGGCGGGCGTGACCGCTGTCGTGGCCGCGCGCGCGCCCGCGCCGGAGCCGCCACCCGAGCGGCTGGTCTTCACCGAGGTGGCCACCCCGGACGCGGGCGCGCCGAGCTGGCGGTTCCCGGACCGCAGCCGGATCGTGGCGGTGGACCCGGCCGACCCGACGGCCGAGCCGGTGGTCCTCTCGCCGGGCTTCGCGGCCGCCCGGGCGCCGGACGTCCACTTCGACGGCCGCCGCATCGTCTTCGCGGGTCGAAGGCAGGCGGACGGTCCGTGGCAGATCTGGGAGACGAGCCTGGACGGGGGCAGGCCGACGCTGCTCGTGGAAGGCTGCGAGCGCTGCACCGACCCGGTCTACCGGGCGGACGATGGCGTGGTCTTCGTGGCGCCCGCCGGGGACGGGTCCCGGATGGCCGTCTACACGGTGGCGCCGGGCGACGAGGAGCCGACGCGGATCACGCACCACCCGCTGAGCGATGCGTCGCTGGGGCTGGTCTCCGACGGTCGGGTCCTGATCGCGACGGGCCCGGCGTCCGGCCCGACCCGGTACTACGCTGTGCGCCACGACGGGACGGGTGCGGAGCTGATGTACGCCGCCCCCGACGGCGCCACGCTCCCCGGCCGGCCCCACGAGACGGGTCGCCGGCTGGTCTTCGTGGAGCGGTCGGCCGCCGGGCCGGACCGGGTCGTGGCCGTCTCCCAGGCCTACCCCGAGACGTCCCGGCAGCCGCTCGCGACGCTCCCGGACGGCGACGTGCACTCCGCATTCCCGGCGCCGGACGGCACGGTGATCGTGGCGGCTCGCCGGGCGGGTGAGTCGTCGTACGGGCTGTGGCGCGCCGGGGGCGCCGAGCTGACGCCGCTGGTGCGGCCCGCTGCCGGTGTCCACGCCGTGGAGCCGGTCCTGGTCCGACCCCGGACCCGGCCGCTGGGGTTCGTGAGCGCCACGGACCCGTCGGCCGGTACTGGAGCGATCTTCGGGGTGGACGCGCGACTCACGGGCCTGGGCGCTGTGGACGACGGCGCCGTCGCGCTCCGGGTCCGGTCGCCCGCGCGAGAGCTGGGCGTGGTCCCGCTCGCCAGGGACGGCTCCTTCCACATCGAGCTGCCGGCCGACGAGCCGGTCCGGTTCGAGACGCTGGACGCCGACGGCGCCACGGTCCGCGGGCCGTCCGCGTGGATCTGGGTCCGGCCGGGCGAGCTGCGGGGCTGCGTGGGGTGCCACGAGAGCCGGGCGCTGGCGCCGACGAACCGACTGCCCGATGCGGCGGCCCGGCCCCCGGTCTCGCTGGCGGTGGACCCCGAGGAGGACTCGTGAGGCCGCGTCTGCCGTGGCTCCTGGGGCTGGGCGCGGTGCTGGCGGTCGGGGTGGGTCTCGCGGGCCATCAAGCGGCCCGCACCCACGTCCGGACCATGATGGGCGGGGTCGACGCCCCCATCGGCTGCGCGTCGTGCCACGTGTACATGAACCCCGGCCCGGTGGTCCGGTCGATCCTCGAGGAAGACTACCTCTCGCCTCGGGACCTGGCCTTCTCGCCCGACGGGAGCCGCCTCTTCGTGGTGGCCGAGGAGGCCGGTGCCGTCCTGGAAGTCGCTGTCGAGGACGGGAGCGTGGCGCGCCGGATCGACGTGGGCCGGCGGCCCCACAGCGTCGTCGTCTCGCCGGACGGGCGGACCGCGTACGTGACGAACGGCTGGACGGATGATGTCTCGGTGATCGACGTGGCGACGGGGGCGGTCGGCGCCACGATCCCGGTAGGGATGAACCCCGCGGGGCTGGCGGTGAGCAATGACGGTGGGACGCTCTTCGTCGCGAACCGCGGCTCGGACGACGTCTCCATCATCGACCTGGCGCAGGGGTGCGAGACGCGGCGGCTCCGGGCCGGGAACAACCCGTACGCCGTCCGGCTCTCCCGGGACGGCGGGCTCCTGTACGTGACCAATCGGCTGACCGAGGGCACGACCGTCGGCGAGTCGCCCCGGACGGAGGTCACGATCGTGGACGTGGCCGCCGGACGGGTCACGGAGCGCCAGGTCCTGCGCGGGGCGCACCTGGCGGAAGGGATCGACATCGCGCCCGCGGGCGATCTGGCGCTGGTCACCGTGGTCCGGCCCAACAACCTGCTGCCGGCGTCGCAGGTCGCCCAGGGGTGGATGCTCACGTACGGGCTGGCGGCGGTGCGGACCGGCTCGACGGACGCGCCCGTCCAGGTGCTCCTGGACGACGTCAACGCGTACTACGCCGACCCCCACGACGTGGTGATCACCCCGGACGGCGGGCGGGCGTTCGTCACCCACTCCGCGGCCGACGTGGTGACGGCGATCGACCTTCCGGCGCTGCGCCGGGTCCTCGACGCCGCGTCGCCGGACAGCGTGGCGCTGTTCGCGAACCACCTGGGTCTCAGCCAGCGGTACGTGGCCGCGCGGATCCCGGTCGGCGCGAACCCGAAGCGGATGGCGGTCTCGCCCGACGGGCGGCGGGTGTACGTGACCG
>JAWVYT010000129.1:0-6594 GCA_033722595.1 Longimicrobiales bacterium | reverse complement strand
CCCGAGGGAGGCGCGGCGTAGTATCGGCCGATGAGCTTCCAGAGTCTGCCCGGTTTCCGAGATTTCTACCCCGCTGACTTCGCGGCGCGGGACCATATCGTTCGCGCGTGGCGCGAGACCGCCCGGAAGTACGGGTTCGACGAATACGACGGCCCGCCGCTGGAGCCGCTGGAGCTGTACGTCGAGAAGAGCGGCGAGGAGATCGTCGAGCAGCTGTACGCGTTCACCGACAAGGGCGGCCGGGAGGTCGCGCTGCGGCCGGAGATGACCCCGACGCTGGCCCGGATGGTGGGCGAGCGGGGCCGGGCCATGCCGAAGCCGATCCGCTGGTCCAGCGTGCCGCAGCTGTTCCGCTACGAGCGGACGCAGCGCGGCCGGCTCCGGGAGCACTTCCAGTGGAACGTGGACATCATCGGCGAGGACGACATCGCGGCGGACGCGGAGGTCCTGTCGGTGGCGCTGGACGGGCTGGCGGAGCTGGGGCTCGGTGCCGCGGACGTGGAGGCCCGGGTCAACGACCGGCGGCTGCTGGAGGCGCTGCTGCTGCACGTGGGGGTCGCGGCCGGCCAGCTGGGCGCGGCGTACGCCGTGATCGACAAGATGAGCCGGGAGGAGGCCGACGAGACCCGGAAGCGCCTGGGCGAGGAGGTGGGGCTGGGGCCGGACACCGTCGAAGCCGTCCTGAGCCTCTTCGACCACGACCTGGCCGGGCTGGCGGACGCCTACGGCGGTGTGGACGCGGTGGCGCCGGAGCTGGACCGGCTCGGGCGCTACTTCGAGGCGCTGGACGGGCTGGGGTGGGGCGACCACGCCCGGTTCGACCCGCGGATCGTGCGCGGGCTGGCGTACTACACGGGCACGGTATTCGAGATCTTCGACCGGGAGGGCGAGCTGCGGGCCGTGTGCGGCGGGGGGCGGTACGACGACCTGCTCGCGGCGGTGAGCGACCTGGAGCTCTCGGCCGTAGGGTTCGGGATGGGGGATGTGGTGCTGGCGGAGCTGCTCCGCGAGAAGGGACTGCTCCCCGATGGGGCGCCCGGACCCGACTACCACATCGTGAGTATCACCGACGACGAGCGGCCCGTGCTCCGACGGGTGGCCCGGCGGCTCCGGGATGCGGGGCACAGCGTGTCCTACACGCTGCGGCAGGTGGGCGTCGGGAAGCAGTTCAAGGACGCCGACTCCCGCAACGCCACTCGCACGGTGGTGCTGGGACCCGACGAGGTCGGCCGCGGCGTGGCCGTGGTTCGGTCGATGGCCACGGGGGAGGAGCGCGAGGTCCCGCTGGACGAGCTGGGGTGAGCCCGTGACCGGCCCGGAGGATTACGACGCCGAGCGGCGCAGGATCGTCCGGAAGCTGGCGCTGCTGACCTGGGGGATGCGCGGCCTGGCCGTGCTCCTGGCCGTCGGCGGGGGCGCGCTGCTGGCCTGGATCCTGACTGGAGCCGGGTTCCCGTTCCTGCGGACGTGGGTCAACCTCAGCCTCCTGCTGGTGGCGATCCCCGTGGCGATCCACCTCTGGCCGGGGCCGAAGCCGTGGGAGGGCCGGGACGACGAATGAACGCGGACGCACGAGACGAAGGACGACATGGCTGATGACAAGGCGCTGACACCGCGCGCCGAAGACTTCTCGAGCTGGTACAACGAGCTGGTGGTCCGGGCCGAGCTGGCCGACTACTCGCCCACCCGGGGCAGTATGGTGATCCGGCCGTGGGGCTACACGGTGTGGGAGAACATGCAGCGCGCGCTGGACGACAAGTTCAAGGCGACCGGACACCGCAACGCCTACTTCCCGCTCCTGATCCCGCTCAGCTTCATCGCCCGGGAGGCGGAGCACGTGGAGGGGTTCGCCAAGGAGATGGCGCTGGTCACGCATACCCGGCTCGTGGGGACCGAGGACGGGACGCTGGTCCCGGACCCCGAGAGCGAGCTGGAGGAGCCGTACGTGATCCGGCCCACGTCGGAGACCATCATCTACGACGCGTACAGCCGGTGGGTCCAGAGCTATCGGGACCTGCCGATCCTGATCAACCAGTGGGCGAACGTGATGCGCTGGGAGATGCGGACCCGGCTGTTCCTGCGCACCGCCGAGTTCCTCTGGCAGGAGGGGCACACGGCCCACGCGACGCCCGAGGAGGCGGAGGAGGAGACGCTCACGATCCTGGGCGTGTACCGGTCGTTCATGGAGGACTGGATGGCCATGCCGGTCATCACGGGCCGGAAGAGCGAGAGCGAGAAGTTCCCGGGCGCGGACCACACGTACGCCTGCGAAGCGCTGATGCAGGACAACAAGGCGCTGCAGGCCGGCACGAGCCACAACCTCGGCCAGAACTTCGCGAAGCAGTTCGACCTGAAGTTCCAGGCCGAGAGCGGCGACTGGGAGCACGCGTGGAACACGAGCTGGGGGGTCAGCACCCGGCTGGTGGGCGGGCTGGTGATGACCCACGGCGATGACAACGGGCTGGTGCTGCCGCCGAAGCTGGCACCGACGCAGGTCGTGATCGTGCCGATCTGGAAGAACGACGAGCAGCAGGCTGCCGTCATGGAGGTGGCGGAGCGGGCCGCCCGGCACCTGCGGGACGAAGGGATCCGGGTCGAGATCGATGATCGGGACACGGAGTCGCCCGGCGCGAAGTTCTGGGAGTGGGAGCGGAAGGGTGTCCCGCTCCGGATCGAGGTCGGCCCCCGTGACGTGGAGAAGGGCAACCTGGCCGTGGCGAAGCGGCTGGTACCGGAGGGCGAGGACCGGAAGGAGTTCCTGTCGGAGGCCGAGGCGCTGGCGTCCATCGCCGACCGGCTCCAGGCGATCCAGGACGGGATGCTGGCCGCCGCCCGGGCCCGGCTCGAGGCGAACAGCCACCGGGTCGACGAATACGACGCCTTCAAGGAGAAGGTGGCCGCGGAGGGCGGCTTCTTCTACGCCGGGTGGTGCGGGTCCGCCGCGTGCGAGGAGAAGGTCAAGGACGAGACGAAGGCGACGATCCGCGTGCTGCCGAACGAGGAGTTCCGGAGCGATCCGGCGCCCGACGCGTGCCTGGTGTGCGGAGAGGCCGTGGCGCATGAGGCCGTGTGGGCGCGGGCGTATTAGAACTGAGAACTGAGAGCTGAGAACTGAGTACCCGCCCGCGGGGCAGCCGTGCGAGTCTTCGAACGAGGGTCTGGCGTGGCTGGCGTCTGGAACCCGCCGGCGGGCTGAAGTGCGGCACTCAGATCTCAGCTCTCAGATCTCAGATCTCAGCTCTCGAACATTGACGGGCGCACGAAACGCTGAAGCGAGCGACGAATATGACGGGCGACACGAACCGGATCCTGATCCTCGACTACGGCTCCCAGTTCACGCAGCTGATCGCGCGGCGGATCCGGGAGGAGCGGGTGTACTGCGAGATCCACCCGCCGACGCTCGCGGTCGACGAGATCCGGGCGTGGGGGCCGAGCGGGGTGATCCTGTCGGGCGGGCCGGCCTCGGTGTACGACGATGAGGTGCCGGGGCTCGACCCGGCGCTCCTCGAGCTCGGCGTCCCCGTCCTGGGCATCTGCTACGGGATGCAGCTGGTGGCCCACGCCGAGGGCGCCGATGTAGTCGCCGGGAAGCGGGAGTACGGTCGGGCGGAGATGCGGGTGGCGGTGCCCGACGCGCTGTTCGCCGGGTTCGAGCCGGACGAGCGGGTCACCGTGTGGATGAGCCACGGCGACCACGTGGACGCGCCGCCGGCCGGGTACGAGACGCTGGGCGGGACGGAGAGCCTGCCGGTGGCGGCGTTCCGGTCGACGGAGCGGCCGGTCTACGGCGTCCAGTTCCACCCCGAGGTCGCGCACACGCCCCGGGGCGACGAGATCCTGTCGAACTTCGTGTTCCGGATCTGCGATTGCGCGCCGACCTGGACGCCCGGCTCGTTCATCGATGACCACGTGGCCCGGATCCGGGGCCGGGTCGGCGGCGATCAGGTCATCGTGGGGCTCAGCGGCGGTGTGGACTCGAGCGTGGCCGCCGCGCTGGTCCACGAGGCGATCGGCGACCAGCTCACGGCCATCTTCGTGGACACGGGACTGCTCCGGAAGGGCGAGCGGGAGGGCGTGGAGCGCACGTTCCGCAAGCACATGGGGATCCGGCTCGAGGTGGTGGATGCCTCCGACGCGTTCCTGTCCGACCTCGAGGGCGTGACCGACCCGGAGCGGAAGCGGAAGGTGATCGGGGAGCGGTTCATCCGCGTCTTCGAGCGGGCGGCGGACGACGTGGGTCGGGGCGCCCGGTGGCTGGTGCAGGGGACGCTCTACCCGGACGTCATCGAGTCGCAGTCGGTCCGGGGGCCGTCGGCGGTGATCAAGACCCACCACAACGTGGGCGGGCTGCCGGAGGACATGGAGTTCCAGCTCATCGAGCCGCTCCGGGAGCTGTTCAAGGACGAGGTCCGGAACGTGGGCCGCGAGCTGGGGCTGCCCGAGGAGCTGGTTGCCCGACACCCGTTCCCCGGCCCCGGCCTGGCCGTCCGGGTCCTGGGCGAGATCACGCCCGAGCGGCTCGCCGTGCTCCGGGAGGCCGACGCCATCTTCCTCGAGGAGATCCGCGCCGCCGGGCTCTACGACGACATCTGGCAGGCGTTCGCCGTGCTGCTGCCCGTCCGCAGCGTGGGTGTCATGGGCGACTTCCGAACGTACGACCACGTGATCGCGCTCCGGGCCGTCACCAGCCGCGACGGGATGACCGCCGACTGGTTCCCGTTCCCGCCCGACGTCCTCGGCCGGTGCTCCAACCGCATCATCAACGAGGTGAAGGGCGTGAACCGGGTGACCTACGACATCAGCTCGAAGCCGCCGGCCACCATCGAGTGGGAGTGACGCGATCCCGCAACGGGTGAGCGCGGGGAGCGCCCGGTGTGGCGGGGCCCCGGACTACTTCTTGTCGGGCCCCAGCCGCGGGAGCGCGCCCGGCCGCGGCGACGGTAGGTCCGGCGGCCCCGCCTGGCTGTCGACCTCCACATCGTCGGGTTCGGGTGTGGCCAGCGGCCGCTTGAGGCGGTGGGTGATGCTGTCCCAGACCTCCGTCTGATACCCGAGCTCGGGATGCAGCGCGACGAAGGCGTACAGGTCGCCGGCCGTGATCCCGTGCCGCTCCAGGATCCGGTCCCGCTCCTCCCCGTACCGGGCCTCGAGGACGCTGTCCGCGAGCTCCGGTTGCGACTCGAGGTCCAGCCGCGCGTCCCGGAGCGCGACCACGACGTCGATGAACTGGCTCCGCGTCATGGCGTTCGCCTCCGCCGGGTCGGGCCGGCCGCAGGCCAGCGCGCCGATGAGCCCGGCCAGCACGAGCACGGGGATCCCGCGCGTCAGGGAGCCCAGGGCGCGTCGCCGGACAGGGCCGGGGTGCCGCCGGGGCCGGGGCCGGGGCGCGTGCGGTGCGGTCCTCTCGGGGGCGGTTCGCATGGTGCCCGGAAGATAGATGGAAACCGGGCCCGGGTCACCCCCGGCGCCGGGCCGGGGCTCCTGCCGATTCGGCAGGGGACCACGGCACGGGATGTGTACCCGTGAGGGCCGGGTGGCGCCGGGGTGAGCCCGGCGGCCGTGGACCGGGCGAACGGATCGAATGCTGAACGCGGATCGACTGACGATAAAGGCGGGGGAGGCGCTGCAGGCGGCGTCGCAGCTGGCGGCGCGGGCGGGGAACCCGTCGCTGGAGGACGTGCACCTGCTGCGGGCGCTGCTGGACCAGGACGACACGGTGGTGGTCCCGGTGCTGCAGAAGGTGGGTGTGAACGTGACCCGTGTGAAAGAGCGGCTGGACGGGGCGCTGGAGAAGCTGCCGAGCCAGAGCGGGGACGTGCGTCCGACGGTGAGCCGGGAGCTGAACCAGATCCTGGATCGTGCCGAGGAGGAGGCCCGGGAGCTGGGCGACGAGTACGTCTCGACGGAGCACCTGCTGCTGGGGCTGTCGTGGAAGAAGGGCAGCACGACGCGGGAGCTGCTGGCGGGCGAGGGCGCGGACCCGGTCGCGATCCGGGACGCGCTGGCATCGGTGCGCGGCCCGCACCGGGTGACGGACCAGGAGCCGGAGCAGAAGTACCGGGCGCTGGAGCGGTTCAGCCGGGACCTGACGGCGCTGGCGCGTCAGGGGAAGCTGGACCCGGTGATCGGGCGGGACGAGGAGATCCGGCGGGTGATGCAGGTGCTGAGTCGGCGGACGAAGAACAACCCGGTGCTGATCGGGGAGCCGGGCGTCGGGAAGACGGCCATCGCGGAAGGGCTGGCGCAGCGGATCGTGAGCGGCGACGTGCCGGAGTCGCTGGCGAACAAGGCGCTGCTGCAGCTGGACATCAGCGCGATGGTGGCGGGCGCGAAGTTCCGGGGCGAGTTCGAGGAGCGGTTCAAGGCGGTGCTGAAGGAGCTGACGGAGGCCGAGGGCCGGTACGTGGTCTTCATCGACGAGCTGCACACCATCGTCGGGGCGGGCGCCGCCGAGGGCGCGGTGGACGCTGGGAACATGATCAAGCCGCCGCTGGCCCGGGGCGAGCTTCACGTGGTGGGCGCCACCACGCTGGACGAGTACCGGAAGCACATCGAGAAGGACGCGGCGCTGGAGCGGCGGTTCCAGCCGGTGCT
>JAWVYT010000128.1:0-6598 GCA_033722595.1 Longimicrobiales bacterium | reverse complement strand
TACCTGCCCGTCTCCACCAGGTTCCCCGTCTTCCTCGGCGGCCTGCTCCGGATGATCATGCTCCGGCAGGTAGAGGGCGACGAGGAGACGAAGCGCGCCCGTCGCGATCGCGGGATCCTGTTCGGGTCCGGGCTCGTGGGCGGCGAGGGCCTGATCGGCGTCGTCATCGCCGGGGCCGCCGGCTACGCGGTGTCGAGGGGTCAGCAGCCGTGGTCGCTCGGGTACGAGTGGGCCGGCGCCGCGGCGCCGTGGCTGGCGTTCGCGCTCTTCCTCGCGTTGATCTGGTACTTCCGGCGGCTGGTGAAGGGGCGGCCTGGAGTGGGCTGATTCGAATTCGAGTTCGATTTTGAGTTCGATTTCGAGTTCGAGGTTCGGAGGCGTCATGAGCGGAGAATCGGACGTTTGGCCCCGGGGGATCCCGGAGGTCGGGCAGAGGGCGAGTCGGTCCCGGGACGTGACGGCCCGGGATATCGAGCTGTTCACGGAGCTCAGCGGGGATCGGAACCCGCTGCACTACGATCCGGAGGCCGCCCGCGCGTCCCGGTTCGGGGAGATCGTGGTCCAGGGCGGTGTCACCAGCGCGATCCTGAACGCCGTGGTCGCGGAGGAGCTGCCGGGGCCGGGGACGGTCTTCCTCCAGGTCAACTGGAGCTTCGAGGCGCCGGTCCGTCCGGGCGACACGATCACCGGCGAGGTGGAGGTGACGCGCGTCCGCGAGGACAAGCCCATCACCGAGCTGGCCACGCGGGTGGTCCGGGACGACGGGACCGTGGTCCTGGAAGGCGACGTCGTGTGCTACACGATGGCGCTGCCGTGAATCGGGGCGATGCGACCGCGGCCGCGTCGAGGACCGGGGAGCCTCCGCCGTGTCCGTGATGCCGGGCTGGGCCGGGGCGCTGCACCGGATCGCGAGCCGGGCCATCGGTGAGGGTCGCAACCGGGGCCCCTTCCCCCTGAACGCGGTGATCGACGTCCACAAGGGGTCGACAGGCGTCTTCGTCCTGGTCCTGATGCAGGCGTACGACGTCTTCACGCCATCGGCGTACGTTTACCTCGCCCTGCACGGCACGTACGGGATCGCGTGGGTGATCAAGGATCTCACGGTGGGGGACCGGAGGTGGCGGCATCGGGTGGGCGTGCCCGGTGCGCTGGGCACCTGGGCGTTCCTGTCGCTCTACTGGGTCGCGCCGGTGGTCCTGATCCTGGGCCAGGCGGGCGAGCTCGATCTCGCCGGGTGGACGCCTGCGGGGCCGATGCAGCTGGCCGCGGCCGTCGTCGCCTACGTGGTCGGGCTGGTCCTGATGATCGGGGCGGACGCCCAGAAGAACACGCTCCTCGCCCGCCGCGAGAACGCCGGGGCCGGGGACGCGGGCCTCATAACCACGGGATTCTACGCGCGCGTACGGCACCCCAACTACCTCGGCGAGATCCTGATCTACGGGGGCTTCGCCCTGGTCGTCGATCACTGGATCCCGTGGGCCATCCTGGTCCCGGTCTGGGTGCTCTTCTTCCTCCCCAATATGCTGGCGATCGACGCGAGCCTGAGCCGGTACCCGGGGTTCGAGGAGTGGCGGGAGCGAACCGGATTCCTCCTCCCGCGGCCCGGGCGTCGGTCCTCGGCCGGCGACGGCTGAGCCGCTCGGTTGGCGGAGCGCGCGGGAGCACGCGCCTAACGCGACAAGGTGGCCGACGCGCTGCACGGCCACTTCATGCGGTACGACTGGTACCGGCGCTCGCTCAGTCCCGCGCCCCGAGCTCCGCCCAGGCCTCCTCGTCGGTGGCGCCGGGCAGGTCGTGCTGACGGACGGCGACCCAGAACGCCTTCCCGGGATGATCGAGCTCCCGGACGAAGCGGCCGGCGTGGTAGACATACACCATCCGCGTGCCGTCGTCGGTCACGACGTGGGTCTGGTCGATGCACGGCTGCTGGCGGGCCTCGCCGCCGAACCCGCACGACCAGTCCGGCCACTCCTGGGGCCACGAGAAGAGCTGGACCTCCCCTGGATGCGGCGGATCCATGTCCCGCGACTCCCGCTCCGCATCGGCCCGCCGGTAGGCGTCGAAGAGGACCGACTCGATCCGGCTGCTGAACCGCCGGACGCGCTCGCCGTAGAACTTGTCCATGTAGACCATGGGGGGAAGGTAGATGCAAGATGCAAGAGGGCAAGATGCAAGAGGGCAAGAGGCAAGAGGCAAGAGTGCAAGATGCAAGAGTGCAAGATGCAAGAGTGCAAGATGCAAGAATGCAAGGGGCAGGGTCGCGGGGCGGGGAGGTGGATGGCGGAACGGGGTGGGATTGGTCATCTTGGCGGCCCATCGGGTCCCAACGGGATGCCGGTGGCGGGCGTCCCCGGTTCGGAGGCGTCCGACAGCAGCCGGGAACAGAATCAGAGTCACGAAACGCCATGATCCCCACCTCGCTCGGCCCGTCGACGGTCCACGCCCGTCTCCTCGCTCTCCGTCCCGGGTCGCGGCCACGGCGCGGCGCGCTTGCGGCGGTCGCGGCCCTTTTCGTCTCCGCCTGTGCGGCCCCAACGCCGGGACCGGCGGAGCCGGCGGTCGCGGCGACCACCCCGGAGGCGGGCGTGTCACCGGTGACCGAGCGGCCGGCCACGCCGCTGGCGGAGCGGCGGGCGCCGGACCCGGGGCACGTCGTCTACGACCCGTCGCTGTACGGCGACCTCGAATGGCACTGGATCGGGCCGGCCATCGGAGGGCGGGTGACAGCGGTCACGGGCGTCATCGGTCAGCCCGGGACGTACTATTTCGGCGCTACGGGCGGCGGCGTGTGGAAGACCATGAACTACGGTCAGACCTGGCGGAACCTCAGCGACGACTGGTTCGAGACGCCGTCCATCGGCGGGATCCGGGTGGCGGAGTCGGACCCTGACGTGGTGTGGGTAGCCACGGGGAGCGACGGGCTGCGGAGCAACGTGATCACGGGGCTCGGCGTGTACCGGTCGACCGACGCGGGTGAGACCTGGCGGTTCGCGGGGCTGCGCGGGATCGGGAACACGGGCGCGATCGAGGTCGACCCTCGGGACCCGGACGTGGCGTACGTGGCGGCCATCGGGCAGGTCTTCGGGCCGGACCCGGAGCGGGGGGTGTACCGGACCCGTGATGGCGGCGGGACGTGGGAAAAGGTGCTCTTCATCAGCGACAGCACCGGCGTGGTGGACATCGAGATCGACCCGCGGGACCCCGACGTGGTGTACGCCTCGAGCTGGCGGGCGGAGAGGAAGCCGTGGACCATTATCAGCGGGTCGCACGAGGGCGGCGTCTACAAGTCGACGGACGGCGGCGACACGTGGACGGAGCTCGGCACGGACGGGCCCGAGGCCGACGGGCTGCCCACGACGGACGACCACCTCTTCGGCAAGATCGACCTGGCCGTCCACCGGTCGGACCCGGACATCGTCTTCGCGCTGATCGAGGCGCCCGAGCCCCACGACGGGCTCTGGCGGAGCGACGACGCCGGCGCCACCTGGGCCCAGGTCTCGTCGTTCGACCGGCTCACGGCCCGGGCGTTCTACTACACCAACGTGGACGTCGATCCGGTGGACCCGAGCGTGATCTGGGTCAACGCCCACGTCCCCTTGTTCCGGTCCAGGGACGGGGGCGAGACGTGGGAGACGGTCCGGACCCCCCACGGCGACAACCACGACATCTGGATCGACCCGAACGACACGGACCTCATGGTCCAGGGCAACGACGGCGGCGCCAACGTGAGTCGTGACGGCGGGGAGACCTGGACGGAGCAGACGAACCAGCCCACGTCGGAGATGTACGGCATCGACCTGGACGACCGGTTCCCCTACTGGGTCTACGGCGGCCAGCAGGACAACGCCGTGGTGGGCGTGGCGAGTCTTCCGCCCGCCGTCGGCGAGAACGAGGTGGAGCTCGGGTGCGAGACCGGGCCGGCGGTGCCGAAGCCGGGGGACCCGGACGTCCTCTACAACAGCTGCAAGGGCCGGTTCATGGTCTGGCACCGGGAGACAGGGCTGAACCAGAACTACTACGTGGGTGGCGTCTACATGTACGGGCATGCCGCCCGTGAGCTGCCGTTCCGGATGCAGCGGGTCACGCCCATCGAGGTGAGCCCTCACGACCCGGACCGGGTCTACTACGGCGCGCAGTACGTGATGGTGACCGAGGACAATGGCGTCACGTGGACCCGGCTGAGCGACGACCTGACGGCCACGCCGCCGGGCACCCAGGGGATCAGCGGCGAGCCCATCACCCGGGACATCACGGGGGAGGAGGTCTACTCGACGCTCTACGCCATCGAGGAGAGCCCGCTGGAGCGGGGCGTGATCTGGGTCGGCTCCTACGACGGCCCGTTCCACATCTCCCGCGACAACGGCGAGACCTGGACGGAGATCACGCCGCCGGAGCTGCCGCCCGGCGGCCGGGTCCAGGCCATCGATCCGTCGCCCCACCACGCCGGGACGGCCATCTACTCCGTCATGCGCTTCATGCTCGACGACTGGCAGCCGTACGTCTACCGCACGCGGGATTACGGCCAGACGTGGGAGCGGCTGACCACCGGCGAGAACGGGATCCCCGCCGACTACCCGGTCCGGGTGGTCCGGGAGGACCCGGTACGGCCGGGACTACTCTACGCCGGCGCGGAGTTCGCCGTGTACGTTTCCTTCGACGACGGAGCCCATTGGCAGCCGCTCCAGCTCGATCTGCCCGCGGTGCCCGTCACCGACCTGGCGTTCGCGCCCGGCGTGCAGGCGTGGGCACCGGGCGGCGACACGCTCGGCACCGCCGGACGCCACCGGGGCGGCGACCTCGCCATCTCCACCATGGGGCGCGGGTTCCACGTGCTCCGTGACCTGACGCCGCTCCGAGCGCTGGACGACGCGGCGGCCGACGCCGGCTTCGTCGTGCACGCACCGGCCACGGCCTTGCTGGCACAGTGGCGCACGTGGAGCGGGTACGGCGGAGGCGACGGCCTCCAGGCCGAGTACGGCGAGCCGGGCGCCACGATCGACTGGGTCCTCGCGGAGGTGCCGGACACCGTGGTCGTGGAGCTGATCACGGCCGACGGCGAGCTGCTCAACGGCTGGACCAATCTGGAGGGTGGGTACCGGTACCGCGTCGAGGAGAGCATGCGGGGCTGGCGCGCCCTCCGGATCGGGGGGGCGCAGGTGCCGGCCCGGGCCGGGCACACCCGGTTCACCGTGCCGCTCCGGCACCCCGGCCCGTGGCAGGCGCCGCGCGGTCCGGACGCGCCGGTGCTGGAGGCCCGCGGACCGTCGCTCGCCCCCGGCTCGTACGCGGTCCGGGTCACGGCCGACGGCCGCAGCGAGACGCGAGAGGTGGAGGTGGTCATGGACCCCCGGGCCGCGGCCATCGGCGTCACGGCAGCGGAGCTGGAGGCCCAGGAAGCGCTGGCGCTGCGGATCCGCGACCTGTGGAGCCGCGCCAACGAAGCGCTCTGGCGCGTGGAGCAGGCGAAGGCCGATGCCACCGGGGAGGAGCGACGGCGCATGGAAGCGGCGGAGCGGCAGCTTACGGAGAGAGAGGACATCTCCTACCCGCAGCCGATGCTGATCGAGCAGGTCTCCTACCTGTACGCCATGGTGACGGGCTCACCGCAGCGGCCGGGGGAGGACGCGTACACCCGGTACGAGGAGCTGAGGGCGGAACTCAACGACCTGGTGGGGTCCCTGGGCTGGGATTCGCTGGCCGTGCCGGAGGACGGGGGCTGAGAGCGACCGGCGTCGGGATTCCGGATCTTTCGCGTCATTGCTGCCTTTTGATACCACGATGATACTGGGGCGCTACGGTTGATTGTACACTCGATCACCGCAGGAGGCGTCCCCAATGAGCACCACTCCCCCCCGCACGGGACTCCACCAGTTCCGGCCCCCGTACCGGAGCTGCGAGCCCGTCCGTCTCTCCTGGCAGCCCGATCCGCTGCTGCCGGGCACCGCCGTCGCCTGGTTCCTGGCCCCGACCGCCGCCGTCTACGAAGAGCTGGACTGGCTGAGGGAACGGCCGGTGAGCCTGCCGTTCTTCGTCGTTCTCCCCGAGCCGGAGGATATCGCGCCGCTCGCCCCGGTCCTTCGGTCCATCCCGGAGCTCCGGCCGCGGGGAGTGCTCCCGGCCGCAGGGCCGGGGACCGAGGGCGCGCTGCGAACCCTGCTCGGCGCACTCCCGCCTTCGCTGCCGGACGCCGCCGCCGACCAGCTGGCCCGCCACGGGGTGGTCACGGACTCCGAGGCGCGCGAACGGATCGCGACCATCTTCGCGGGCGCACCCCACATCCACAGCATCGAGCAGCTCGCGCGCCACCTGTGCCAGTCGAGACGGACCCTCGGCCGCTTCTTCCATGCCCGGGGGCTCCCCGTCCCATCCCACTGGCTCCAGTTCGCCCGGCTCCTCCATGTGGCCGTGCACCTCCAGAACACATCCGCCACCATCAACCGGGTATCGAGCCGGTTCGGCTACACCGACGGCTTCACCATGAGCAACTCCATGAAGCGCCTGATCGGCTACCGACCGTCGTTCGTAAGAGAGCACCTGGGGTGGGAATGGCTGATCCAGGCGTGGCTGCGAGAGGAAGGGTTGGACTAAGCTCGGGCCG
>JAWVYT010000127.1:0-6611 GCA_033722595.1 Longimicrobiales bacterium | reverse complement strand
CTTTACCGACACCGGTCTGAGTCCTTCCATCCCCGTACAGAACGGAGATGTGATCGAGGTCACGGTCGAGCTCAGCTTCAACTGACGACCCCATGCCCGGAGCTGGCTGCGCGAGGTTCAGCCGACCGGTCACCGGGATGGGGGGACGCTCGGGGCTGCGGGGCGGGGGCGTCGTGAGCGTCCCCACCCCGAGGTGGATCCCGCCTCCGTTAGGGGTGACCCCCAGCCGCCTGACGACCCGGTAGCCGGCCAGCGTTTGTGACACCGCTGTGCCAACGGTTGCCGTGGTCCGCCACGGCTTGCCGTGTTCCCGAAACCCGGGTGCCATGGCCTACCCGCGGTAAACCACGGTTCACAGTGGAATCATAATCCGTGCGTTGGGGGTTCGAGTCCCCCCCTGCTACTGGAAACGGAAGCGCCCCAGCGGGTTACGCGGGGTGCTCTTGTTGTGTCGGGGAACTCCGCTGTTCTGGCTCGCGTAGTTCGTTGTTCGGAGGCGCTGTCGGTTGTTCAGGACGCAGCTCGAGCGGCCACCGCCAAAACCCTACGGAATCGGCACGAAGGCGAGCCCATTGTTCGGACTCATCGGTATTACCAGTTGGTTCGCGCCGGCGTCGTAGCACATGGACGCGGCGCTCGGGATGTTGCGGGCGATGAGCTCAGCGGGCTCGTTCGGCCGGATCCGGGAGACTCCACCCTGTGAGACGCTGCTCACATACTTGGTCCCGTCGGGCAGGATCACCAGGCCGTCGCCGCCCGCCTGGGCCGCGTGCTCCGTCCTCAGCAGCTCGCCGGCCGGTGAGAACGTCAGGACCGCCGAGTCGCCGTAGTTGGCGACGACGATGTCGCCCGCGGGATCGAAGCCGATGCCGTTGGGCTGATGGAGCGGCGCTCCTTGCACCAGCACCGACGGCGTGCCGTCCGGCCCGATCCTCAATATCCGCCAGGTGGCCGGGTCCGGGTCGGGGCCGAGATCACCGGTCTGGGTGGCGTAGATCGCCCCGTCGTCCGCTACCTCCAGGTCGTTCAGCCAGGGTGAGCCCTCGATGGGGATCTCGCCCGCGGGCTCGCCCGTCCGCAGGTCGAACCGGCGGATGACGGCCACGGTCGGATCTTCGCTGCTCGTGCCGCCATCGCGATCGGCGAGGTACAGCACACCGCCGGCGATGTCGCTCCCCAGCGGATCGTTCAGAGTCAGCGGCGGGGTAAGGCTCGGCCGCGCCCGCGGACGCTGCACCCCGATCCAGCGGGCCGTGTGGACCGATCCGTCGTGGTTGATGAGCGAGACCCAGGCGTCATTGGTCTCGACATCCTGCGGTGCGCCTCGATTCGGCACCACGAGGACCCTGCGCTCCTCGTCATACGCGCAGCTTTCTGCGTTGTAGATGCCGCCGTAGACCGTGACGTCCGGAGAGATCGGCTCGAAGGCACCGTCGGAGGTCGGGGTGACGGGCAGGCCGAGGGGGTTCCCCACGGCATAGGGCTGTAGCTCCTCCGGCTGCTGCGCGAAGGCGGGGCCGGCGACGAGGGCGAGGACCAGCGCGGTCGCGAGCGCAGGATGCCTGGGTCGTGTCATGGGCTACTCCGTTGTCATGGTCGGTTCGGCGGTGCTTCCACGCCCGACATGGACAGGACGCTATCCGGCAGGCGCTGACCCCGGATCTCGATGGCCGTCAGGTCCGCATCCAGCTCGGCCAGCTCGGTGGGCGTGAAGCGCACGTCGGCCGCGCCGGTGTTCTGGAGCATGTGCGCCATCTGCGTGGTTCCGGGGATCGGCACGATCCAGGGCTTCTGCGCGAGGAGCCACGCCAGGGCGATCTGGCCGGGCGCGGCCTCCTTCCGCTCGGCCCAGCGCTGCACCAGCTCCACCAGCGCCAGGTTGTGGGGCAGGTTCTCCGGCGAGAAGCGTGGCTCCACGCCCCGGATGTCGCCGGGGGCGAAACGTGTACTCTCGCCGATGGCGCCCGTCAGGAATCCTACGCCGAGGGGGCTCCACGGCACGAACCCGATGCCCAGCTCCTCGCAGGTGGGGATGACTTCCTCCTCGGGCCCGCGCCACAACATCGAGTACTCGTTCTGGACGGCGGCGACCGGCAGCTCGGCGTGAGCCCGTCGCAGCGTCTCGAGCCCCATCTCCGAGAGTCCCCAGTGCAGGACCTTGCCCTCGGCCATCAGTTCCCCGACGGCTCCGGCCACGTCCTCGATCGGCACCTCGGGGTCCACTCGGTGCTGATAGAGGAGATCGATGCGGTCGGTGCGCAGCCGCTCGAGCATGGCCTCGACGGCCAGCCGGATCCGCTCCGGGCGACTGTTGCGCCCCCCGCGCTGGCCGGTCTCGAGGTCGACCTGGAAGCCGAACTTGGACGTGATCACGACTTGGTCCCGGAACGGCTCGACCGCCTCGCCGAGAAGCCGCTCCACCTCCAGCGGGCCGTACACCTCGGCCGCGTCGAAGAACGTGACCCCGTTATCGAAGGCCGTCCGGATGATGTCGATCATCTCGGGCCGATACGGGATCAACGTTGTGTATGCCCGGGTCATGTTCTGGACGCCCAGGCCGATGCTGGAGACCTCCAGCGAGCCGAGCCTACGCCGGCCGGGCAACGAAGCCGGTCGGGCCGCCGGTCGGGATCCGGCCTGCGCATCGACCTCAGAGCCCGGCAGCATGGCCGCTGCCGTAAGGCCCGCGCCGAGGGCCAGGAAGTCGCGGCGCTGGATCGCGCTTTCCCTCTTCGGGGTTGGCTCGGTCATCGTGGGTCGCTCCTCCTCGAGTCTTGGCGGGATGGCTGTCGGAAATCGTGGCTCCACCATCACCGGTCCAGCAGCCGGGTGAACGACAACGAGTCCAACTGCCAGCTCCCGTCCTGCCACACGTACACCTCCGTCACCTCGAAGGGATTGGTGACCTCGTTGCCGCCCACGACGGCGTCCAGACGGATCCGGTTCAGCTCCAGTAGTTCCTGCTCCACATCCGGCGTATTGCCGGGGGTTGGGACGGCTGCCGGCCGCGGCCCGCAGGCGAACAGCCCGCCGAGGGAACTCCTCACGGTTGACTCATGATTGACCTCGAGGGTTGTCGTGATCGCGGGGGTCGCGGTCATCCATGCTCTCAATGTGCGGGGCGGTCTTTGGTCTGTCTACTTGCCAGAGCCGTCCGCCCTGGTCGATATTTTGACCAATGGCCGATGACTTCGATGGCATGGCGATGTTCGTGGCCCTGGCCGAGGCAAAGGGCTTCCGGGCGGCGGGGGAGCGCCTGGGGGTGAGCCATTCGACCGTGAGCCATGCGCTCCGGCGGCTCGAGGAGCGGCTGGGCGTGACGCTGGTGCAGCGCACGACCCGGAGCGTGCGGCTCACCGAGGCGGGCGAGCGGTTGTACGCGGCGGTCCGTCCGGCGCTGGAGAAGGTGCGGGCGGCCGCAGCGGGGGTAGCGGAGCTCGCGGACGTACCGCGTGGCACACTGCGGCTGCACACGTCGGCGGTAGCGGAGACGAGGTTCGTGGGATCGCTGCTGACGGAGTTCCTGGAGGCGCACCCGGAGGTCCGGCTCGACGTGGTCGCGAGTGAGGTCCCGGTCGACATCGTGGCGGAGGGCTACGACGCGGGGATCCAGCTGGGTGAGGTGATCGAACGGGACATGATCGCGGTTCCGGTGACAGGCGACCTGCGTCTGGCCGTGGTCGGCGCGCCGTCGTACTTTGAGCGCCGGGGCGAGCCGTCCCATCCCCGCGAGCTGGCGGAGCACGACTGCCTGAACTGGCATCCGACAGCGGGGAGTCCGCCCTACCGGTGGGAGTTCACGGAAGACGGGCGCGAATTCACGCAGGCCGTCTCCGCGCGCGTGCTCTCGACGGACGCTGCGTTGAACCGGCGCTTCGCCATCGCGGGGCTGGGCGTGACCCTCGCGTTCGAGGGCCACGTCCGCGACGCGGTCGACCGCGGCGAGCTTGTCTCCGTCCTCGAGCAGTTCTGCGCACCGTTCCCCGGATACTACCTGTACTATCCGGAGCGACGGCACGCGTCGCCCGCGCTGAGAGCGCTGATCGAGCACCTTCGTCGGTGGCGGGCGAGGACTGCTCCTCGTCGTCGCGGGCGTCGCTGACCATCGCCAGCGTCTCGTTCGCCAGATCGTCCGCGGACGATCTGGATCGAGCGGATCCGTTGGCACGGCGTCCCGGCCCCCACCCTCACCCCCAGCCAGCACGTCGTCAGATCCTGTGACGCCACCGTGTCAACGGCTTGCCATGGTCTGCCACGGTTTGCCGTGGCCCGGACCTCCGGATGCCTTGGTCTACCCGCGGCCAACCCCTGTTCAGGGTGCAACTATAATCCGTGCGTTGGGGGGCCGAGTCCCCCGCGATCCGGACAGTGCTCCGCCACCGCGCGAGCGGATGACGTTCGCAGTGAGGGCGGTCGCGCCACAGACGGTGCTCCGGACCGACTCGTCCCTGCCGTGCGGCGGTCATCCCTTGGGTACCCGCGGGCGCCGTCGTCGGTCGACGTTCGTAGGAGGCGCAGCGGACCCTGGAGACGCGTATCGTCGGGGAAAGCCCCACGAGCGCTCGCGTATTTTTCCCGATTGTGTAACCCCACAGGCTATTGCACCGTTCAACCATGTCTGCGCGTCTGCCGCCCCCCAGCAATGGCGACGCTACTCTCCCCCGAGGAGACCCATGGACACGCGATTCTCCCTGTCCCGACGTCGTTTCATGCGCACCGCCGGCGTGCTTGGCGCCGGTCTCCTGGTCTCGTGCACCGACGAGGCGGTGCTCGATCCCGCGTCGCCCACCAATGCCAAGGGCGGAATCCCGGGGCCGCCAGGAGGCGGGGGCGGAGGCGGGGACGGAGGCGGGACCGGTACCCGCAACGCGCTGAAGATCCCAAGCGCCCAGGCTCCGACGGGCAGCCTCAAGGTCGCGCCCTCCAGCGTGGATCTCGGCGGGGGTCAGCTGTCCACCGTCTGGGCCTACAACGATCAGTTCCCGGGCCCGACGCTCGTGGCGAGCCAGGGCGACGCCAATACGCTCCAGCTCGTGAACGGTCTTGCCCAGGACACCATCACACACTGGCACGGGATGCTGGTTGACGACGTGAACGATGGGCACCCCCGCCACGCGATCGCGCCGGGCGGGACGTTCTCCTACAACTACCAGGTGAACCAGCGGGCCACTCTAAACTGGTACCACCCCCACCCGCACGAGCTGACCGGCGAGCAGGTGGCCATGGGGCTGGCGGGAGCCTTCATCATCCGCGACACCGTCGAGAGCGGGCTCGGCCTTCCGGCAGGGCTTCCGTACGAGGTGCCGCTCATCATCCGGGATGCGAGCTTCGACAAGAACGGCGACATGCAGTACAAGCCGCGCAGCGGTGGGTTCGAGGGGGACACGCCGCTGGTCAACGGCACGCTGGACGCCGGCCACGCCGTCGACGCCGCGGTCTACCGCTTCCGGATCCTGAATGGCAGCAATGCACGGATCTACCGCCTCGCCCTGAGCAACGGCGACCCGTTCACGCTCATCGGCAACGACGGGGGCCTGCTCGCGGCGTCGACACCGGTGTCGGAGATCGTCCTCTCTCCCGCCGAGCGGGTTGACGTCCTGGTGGACCTGACGGGCCGCGCCGGGTCGAAGGTCATGCTCCGCGACCTGAACGCCGGCTGGGACCTGCTCGAGCTGGCGGTGAACGACACGGTGGTTAACAACATGACCATCCCGGGTACGCTGGACGCCATCGTGCCGCTATCACAGGATGGCACCACCCGGGAATTCAGCTTCGACGGGATGAGCAAGATCAACGGCAAGGTCTACGACATGTACGCCTCGGAGTTCACCGTAAAGAAGGGCGTGACGGAGCGCTGGCGGTTCACCACGAAGGGCAACGCGCCGCACCCGGTCCACGTCCACGGGGCCTACTTCCAGGTCCTCTCGCGTACGGGCGGTCGTGGCCAGCTCTTCCCGTGGGAGGCCGGGTGGAAGGACACGGTGCTGCTCGAGGACGGGGAAGAGGTCGACGTGCTGATCCGATTCGACCACAGCGCGGTAAGGGGCATCTACCTCATCCACTGCCACAAGCTGGAGCACGAGGACATGGGGATGATGGCCAACTTCACGGTTGCACCCTAGCGTAGACGGCCGCCGGCGCTGCAGCTCGGGCCATAGGGAACGGCCATCGCGCACGGGTCGAACCATTGAGGGGATCGAAGCGGACCAAGGACAGGGTTTTGTACGGAACGGCGCGAGCTTCAAGGCGGATATTGGAGCGTGCGCCGCCGGGACCTATCTTGGGACGCACCATCTCTCCGTCCCCCTTCCGGAGCAGATCCATGCGCGCATCCCGCACCCGCCCCCGGTGCCCTGCCTTCTTCCTCGTCACCCTGGCTCTCGCGCTCCCCGGCTGCGGCGCCCCCGGTCCCGAGCCGGGCGCGGCGCCTGGACCGGGCGTCGGAACTCCGGCCGTCCCGGCCGACGATCTCTCTCCCACGCAGGCCCGGACGCCCGCCGACGCCGAATCCGGATTCGGGGTGTACCGCGGGTACTCTTCGCCCCGGTACGGGGAGTGGGATCGGTCGTCGCTGTACGTACCGATGTCGGACGGCACCCGCCTGGCGGTCG
>JAWVYT010000126.1:0-6665 GCA_033722595.1 Longimicrobiales bacterium | reverse complement strand
CGTCACCATCCTGGACGGGCACGGCGCGGACGGCGCTTCCATCATGGCCGGCCGGATCCTGGAGGAGCTCCGCGAGCACGAGTGGCCGTGGGGGAGGACCACGGTCTCGGCCGGGATCTCCGAGTACGAGGAGGGAATGGCCTCGCCGGACGTGCTGGTCGCCGCCGCGGACCAGGCGCTCTACCGGGCCAAGGGACAGGGCGGCGACCGGGTCGTCACGCTCGCCCTTCAGGGCAAGGACACCTCGGCTGTCGTGCCGTCGGACGGCGCGGAGTCCGGAGGCGACGGCTCCGGGAACGGCGAGCTGGTCCTCGTCGTCGACGACGATCCGGCGGTGCTCCGGACGCTGAGCCGGGGGCTGCTCCGCAACCGGTACCAGCCGATCGAGGCGCCGGACCCCACCAAGGCGCTCCAGATCGTGCGCGGTCTCGACGAGCCGGTGGACCTCGTCATCACCGACCTGGTGATGCCCGGGATGAGCGGCTTCCGCATGGTGGAGATGCTCATGGACATCCAGCCCGACCTCCGGGCGCTCTATATCTCGGGCTACTCCAGCGACGAGGTCCGATGGTCCGGGGTCCCCGGCCGCCTCAAGTCGTTCCTGCCCAAGCCGATCTCCCTGGACGCCCTGACGGCGGCGGTCCGGGGCATCCTCGATGCGCCCCTCCCGGCGGAGCCGCCCCGGCCCCCGGCCCGGCCGGCCCCCGGGAACGGCGACCGGCCGCGTCGCGCCGGCTCCGACCGAGACGACCCCCGATCGCTCGTGGACCGGCTGGAAGCCAGCAGCGCCCGGCTGGAGGAGGCCTACGGCGAGCTCCTGCTCCGACTGGCGTGGGCCGCCGAGTACCGCGACGACTTCACCGGCCAGCACGCCGAGCGCGTCGGCTGCCTCTCCGGGCTCCTGGCCCGCGAGCTGGGACTGTCCGAGCGGGAGACCGGCCGCATCGAGCTGGCGGCGCCGCTCCACGACCTGGGCAAGATCGCCGTGCCCGACGTCGTGCTGCGCAAGCCCGACCCGCTCACGCCCACGGAACGGGAGATCATGGCCCAGCACTGCAGCGTCGGCGCCGACCTCCTGGCCGGGAGCCGACACCCGCTCGTGCAGGAGGCCGAGCGGATCGCACGCTCCCACCACGAGCGCTGGGACGGAGAGGGCTACCCCGACGGGCTCGCCGGCACCGACATCCCGCTCTCGGCGAGGATCACCGCCGTGGCCGATGTCTACGACAGCCTGACCGACACCCGACCCTACCGGCCCGCCGTTTCCCGGGAGGAGGCGATCGAGATCATCCTCGAGGATCGGGGCACCCACTTCGACCCGGACGTCGTCGACGCGCTGGTCCGCCTCGACCGGAGCGGCCAGCTGAAGCAGCTCCACCGGGTCGACGTGGCCGGCGAGTGGAAGGGCTCCACCACGATTGGCACCACGACCGGTTCGACGTAGATTTCGGGGACGCGCTCACACCAACAGGGACGGGTGCCCATGACGCGAACGATCCCGGTGTTGATCGCGACGACTCTCCTCGCGGCCTGCAGCTCAGCCCCGCAGCCCGTGCCCCTCGAGGGCACGCCCGCCGATATCCGCGCCCTGGAAGGGGAATGGATCGGCGAGTACCACGCCTACGACCCGTCGGACCGATCCGGGACCATCCTGTTCCGGCTCGAGGCCGGCCAGGACACCGCCACCGGCGATGTCCTCATGCACCTCAGCGGTCGCGAGACCGCCGCCATAATGCCCCTGACCACCGACCCGTGGGCCAACGTGGCCCCGGACCGCCTCCTGCCCATCACCTTCGTACGGGCCGCCGGCGGGACCGTGTTCGGGAAGCTGGACCCCTACGACGACCCGGTCTGCGGGTGCGAGATCCGCACCACCTTCACCGGACGGATCAAGGGGAACCTCATCGAAGGCACCTACAGCTCTCAGCACGTCAACGGCGCGGACCGCATCGATGGCCGCTGGCGCGTGGTCAGGAGCTTCCCGGACGACGGCTGAGGACGCCGATGGCACCGCACCGCGCGGCGTGACCGACGCCCGGTCACGCCGTGGCCGGCGCCTCCTGCTCGATCCGCACCGCGACCTCCGACCCGGAGACCAGCGTGTTGTGGGCCGGACAGCTCTTCGCGACCCGCTCCAGCATCCCCGCGTACTCCGACGGGATCTCCTCGCGGAGCACCACCCGCACCTCGAAACGACCGACCCGGCTCGGGTTCCGCGCCCCGATCTGCTCCACCTCCACCCGCATCCCTTCGTACGGCAGCCCCCGCGTCTCGCAGAACTGCTGCACGTACAGCGCGACGCACGTCCCCACCGACGCACCCAGCAGCTCCAGCGGCATCGGCCCCTCGTCGGCCCCCACACCCTGCGGCTGGTCCACCACCACCCGATGGCCCCGGATATCCGTCGCGAACTTCATCCCCCCCTCGTGGGTGACGATCATCGGCTGCCCCATGCTATCCTCCATTGTATAACTGAACAGTTTTGTATACAGAGCAACATAACGGCTCCCCCGCACGTGCCGCTACTGGTACTGGATGTAGACGGGGGCCGGTTGGAGCTCGAGGATCTCGCCCGGCGTGAGGAGCACGGACCCGTTCCGGACGTCGTTGTGGAAGAAGAGCTTGATCCCGGTGTACTGGTCGGCCTCGGGAGCCACCACGTCGCGGTAGGCGGCCTTCTTGTTGGGCGGGGCTCCCCAGCCGTCCATGTTGATGACGACCTGGACCCGCGGGTCCCTGCGTATCGCGTGTGCCTCGCGGATCATCGACTCGGTGAAGCGGTGCACGACGAGCACCTTGGGCGGCAGGTTGTGTCGCTCGACGAGATCGGCGAGGAAATCGATGGCGTGGTTGATGTCGGCGGCGGACATCGAGCCGATGACGCGCCCGGGGATGGCGCCCGGCGGCATGTCCCATTCGGGGTCCAGGGCGAGGTGGACGTGGGGCCGGGCGAGCCAGTCGGCGAACGGCTCGATCTCGGCGGCCACGGTGCTCCACCCCGGCTGGATGTCCAGGAAGAGCAGTCCATCGCGGCGGGCCGCCCAGCTCGCCACCTGCCGGATCCGGTGGTCGGGCATCCGGAGCCGGAAGAGGCTGTCGCGGCCGGGGTCCCCGGTCGCCATAACGGCGATCATCTGCAGCGCGGGCCGGACGGGCGTGTCCGGGTCGGCCTGCTTCCACGCGCGCACTTCCCTGTCGAGCCGGTCGAGCATCTCGTCCGGCGGCACCTCGCCGAGGATGCCCATCCGCTTCGAGGCCGGGTTCCCGTAGAACGCGACGATCCGGTGTCCGGGCAGCACGGCGCCCGGGAGGATCGGGACCGGCGGCTCGTACGGCTCGGGCTCCGCCACCTCCTCGAGCCTGGGCTCGATCCGGACGCTCTCCCCCGCGGCATCCCGCTCCTCACGGTACAGCGTGTCGTCCGGCGGCGTCCGGGTCGGCCCCGCCGTGTCGGGGCGCACCGCGGCCGCGTCCGCCTGCTCCCCGCTGCCGCGCGTGCCGGTCGTGCCCGACGCAGTGGCCGTGTCCACGACCGCGCCCTCCGTGCCTCGCGGCTCCGGCTGGGGCGCGTCCGTGGCGGTCCCGCCGGCACACGCCGTGGCGGCGCCCAGCACCAGGGGAACCCACCATCCCCGGGCCCGCAGGCGCACCCGTCCGGCTCTTCGTCGATCGTCGCTCATCGGTCGCATGGGCCCGAAAGGTCGCGACGGTCCCGGGAGGAGGCAAGACGGTGGCACAAATGGGTAAAAAACGTGAGGTTATGGGGTCGACCCCTTCGGAGGTGCCAATGGGAACGGACCCGGACAAGCCGTTGACGCCCGAGCTCATGGAGCTGGTCGCCGAGCGCTTCAAGGCGCTGGGCGAGCCCGCCCGGCTGCAGATCCTGCAGGCGCTCCGGCACGGCGAGCAGACGGTCTCGGAGCTGGTGGAGGCCACCGGCCTGGGTCAGGCCAACGTCTCGAAGCACCTGCAGCTCCTCCACGGCCTCGGCTTCGTGGAGCGACGCAAGGACGGGCTCTACGTCCACTACCGGCTGGCCGGCGAGGACATCTTCTACATGTGCGACCTGATGTGCGGCCGCATCGAGGACGAGGCGGAGCGGACGCGCGAGCTGCTGGAGGGGCGCTAGACCCCGACGCCTACCGGTCCGCGAGCGCCCCCGTCAGGCACTCCCGCCACTCGGCCTCGGCCTTGATCCGCTGCAGGGCGCGCCGGACGATGATGTCGTTGCCGGGCGCGATGACCTTCCAGTAGCGGACGAACTGCCGGCGGGCCTCCTCGTCGGTGGCCTCGACCCTCGCCTCGTAGTGCAGGATCGACTGGTCGTAGCCCCGCTCTTCGGCGCGGGAGGACACCGCGAGCTTGAGGTAGCCGGGCTCGTCGAAGTCTACGAACTCGTCGGCCGCGACGTCGCGGCCGCCGTAGTCCCGGCGCCAGAACTTCCCCACGGCACCGAGCACCAGCTCCCGACCCTCCTCCTGGCCCAGCTCGATCCAGCCGGGGCCCACGTCGGGGACGTTGGTGAACGCGACGTTCTCCACCTTCGGGTCGCCGCCTCCCAGACGTCGGGCCACGCGGTTCGGCAGGTCCCGAACGGCGAAGAGGGTATTGATGACGGGGTCCCGGAGGTCCGTGCCCTTGATGGCCGCCAGGACCTCGCTCGGGACGGCCTCCACCTCCACATCCCGGGTCTCGACGAAGTCGGGATCCGGGATGAAACGATCGATCAGCTTGTCCATGGGCTCCTCTCCGATCCTGCCACTGCGCACGGCGGCCCGCGACACGGACCGCACCCGAACGATGGGTGGCCCGACCACCGCCGCCTAGTGGGAAACGGAGGGTCTCCGTGTGGGGGAATCCCCGACACCGGGCGGCGCCGGATCCCCAGCCCCGTCCGGCTGGCGCTGCCCGGCGCCGCGGAGCCGCCGTCGGGACGGTCGAGCCGGCTTGACGGGGCGGCCGCCGCTCGGGAGTATGGGGCGGGGGTTGGTGACGATCGCAGCCGTGAGGAGCGGAGAATGGATACGGAACACTATCTGGAAGAAGCCGAGCGCTACAGCGCCCGCAACTACCACCCGCTGCCGGTGGTGCTGACCCGGGGTGAGGGCATCTGGGTGTGGGACGTGGACGGGAACAGGTACCTGGACATGCTGTCGGCGTACTCCGCCGTGAACCAGGGGCACGCCCACCCGAAGATCGTGCAGGCGCTCATCGATCAGGCGAAGCGGCTCCCGCTGACGTCCCGCGCCTTCCACAACGACCGGATGGGTCCGTTCCTGAAGCGGCTCTGCGAGCTCAGCGGCTACGACCAGGCGCTGCCCATGAACACCGGCGCGGAGGCGGTGGAGACGGCGATCAAGGCGGTCCGGAAGTGGGGCTACCAGGTGAAGGGGGTCCCGGCGGACCAGGCGGAGATCATCGTCTTCGAGGGCAACTTCCACGGCCGGACCACGACGGTCATCTCCTTCTCGTCCGAAGCGCTGTACAAGGAGGGCTTCGGCCCGCTGACGCCGGGGTTCAAGATCCTGCCGTACGGCGACATCGACGCCGTTCGGGCGGCCATGAACGAGAACGTGGTCGGGATTCTCGTGGAGCCGATCCAGGGTGAGGCGGGGGTGGTGGTGCCGCCCGACGGCTTCATGCAGGGCCTGCGCGACCTGTGCGACGAGCACGGCGCCGCCCTCATGGCCGACGAGATCCAGACGGGGCTCGGCCGCACGGGCAGGATGTTCGCCTTCGAGTGGGAAGGGGTCCGGCCCGATGTCCTGATCGTCGGCAAGGCGCTGGGTGGCGGCGTCTACCCCGTCTCCGCCGTGCTGGCGGACCGGGAGATCATGGACGTCTTCACGCCAGGGACCCACGGCTCCACCTTCGGCGGCAACCCCACCGGCGCCGCCGTGGGGCTCGCCGCTCTGGACGTCATCGTGGAAGAGAAGCTGCACGAGCGGGCCGCCGAGCTCGGCGCCTGGTTCATGGAGGAGCTGCGGCAGATCGAGTCGCCGGTGGTCGACCACGTCCGCGGTCGCGGACTCATGGTCGGCGTGGTGCTCACCACTCCGGCACGGCCCTACTGCGAGGCGCTCAAGCGGCGAGGGATGCTGGCCAAGGAGACCCACGAGAACGTGGTCCGCTTCGCGCCGCCTCTGGTCATCGAGAAAGCCGACCTCGAGAACGTGCTCGAGGATATCCGGGAGGTCCTGGGCCACGAGCCGGCCACGCTCCCGGCCTGACCCCCACCGGGGGCGGGGTGCGGGGTCGGACCCCGCCCCCGGGTGGGGAATTCCCTGAAATTTCGTAACGACCCGCCGACGCGTGGGACCCGGGCGTGGCATCCGGGGCTCTGCCTGTTACATTGGGCCCCGATTTTGTAACGAAACCATCACGAACCGATAACGGACCCTGATGGAAGCAGGGCAGCGAACTCCGCCAAGCGAGCCGGGCTCGTGGACGGAACACCCGGCGGTACGGGCCATTATCGTCCTCGGGCTGCTGTACATCTTCCTCGTGGGCGTGAACGGACTGGGGAGCGGATTCAAGCTCCTGAGCCGCGACTTCGTCGACAACTTCTTCCGGGCCACCGAGAACCCCTTCCTGGGCCTCATGGTCGGGATCCTGGCGACCACGCTCGTCCAGAGCTCGTCGGTCACGACGTCCCTGATCGTGGG
>JAWVYT010000125.1:0-6686 GCA_033722595.1 Longimicrobiales bacterium | reverse complement strand
GGGGATGACCGACGCGTTCGCGCCGTTCCAGGCGGACTTCACGCGCATCACCGATGACCGCGATGACCTCTACATCTACGAGGTCAAGCAGAAGACCTACGTCCGCGTGGACGAGGAGGGAACGGAAGCGGCGGCCGCCACCTCCGTGACCGTCGGGCCCACCTCGGCGCCGCCGTCCATCGTCTTCGACCGGCCGTTCCTCTTCGCGATCCGTGAGCGGCTCTCCGGGACCATCCTTTTCCTCGGCGTCATCGGCGACCCGAGCGCCTGACGACGTCACGCCGCATCCGCGTTCGTCGCCGCCCGGCATGAAGTGAGGTTGGGTTAGGGAGCCGGGTGGCGGCGGCGCGCCTCTTGCCGCCTCGCCTCACGGAGGCCAACGTCGAACGCCTGCCGCAACGGATCGATAGCCGGGTGGCGGCGCATCCACGGGGTCCGGAGGTGCAGTGGCAAAGGCTCGCAGGGACAGGGAAGCCGGGGAGCGGCCGGTCATCGGCTGGCGCGAGTGGATCGAGCTCCCCGAGCTGGGCATAGACGCCATCAAGGCGAAGGTCGACACGGGCGCCCGCTCCTCGTCGCTGCACGCCTACGATATCCGACGCTTCAAGCGGGGCGGTCGCCGCCGGGTCCGGTTCAAGGTCCACCCCATCCAGCGGGACTTCCGGACCACCGTGGAGGCCGACGCACCGCTTATCGACCTCCGGAAAGTCACGAGCTCCAGCGGGACCGCGTCGCTGCGACCGGTGATCCTCACGGCGGTCGAGCTTCACGGACAGCGCTGGGAGATCGAGGTCACCCTGACCCGCCGCGATGAGATGGGGTTCCGCATGCTCCTGGGGCGTCAGGCCGTCCGCCACCGGTTCGTGGTGGACCCCGGCCGCTCCTTCATCGCGGGCACCCCCGAGAAAGCGAGGCCCCAATGAGGATCGGTATCCTGTCGCGCAAAGCGTCCCTCTACTCAACCAGCCGGCTCCGGGACGCCGCCCGGGAGCGAGGGCACGACGTACGCATCGCGAACCCGCTCCGATGCTATATGGACATCACGGCCCGCCGGCCGAAGGTCATGTACGGCGGGGAAGCGCTGAAGTTCGATGCCATCATCCCCCGTATCGGTGCGTCCGTCACCTTCTACGGCACGGCCGTGGTCCGGCAGTTCGAGATGCAGCACACGTTTACCGTGGCCGAGTCCCAGGCCATCGCCCGGTCCCGGGACAAGCTCCGCTCCATGCAGCTCCTGTCACGCGAAGGGATCGGGCTCCCCGTTACGGGCTTCGCCCGGTCCATGAAGGACGTGGACGCGCTCATCGACCTCGTGGGCGGCGCGCCGCTCATCATCAAGCTGCTCGAGGGCACCCAGGGGATGGGCGTGGTCCTGGCCGAGACCCGGAAGGCGGCGGAATCGGTGATCGGCGCGTTCCAGCAGCTGGACGCGAACATCCTGGTCCAGGAGTACATCAAGGAGGCCGGAGGCTCGGACCTGCGATGCCTGGTAGTCGGGGGTCGCGTGGTGGCCTCCATGGAGCGGCACGCCGCCTCGGGCGAGTTCCGCTCCAACCTGCACCGGGGCGGCACGGCGAACCCGGTGAAGCTCACGGTCAAGGAGCGCAACACGGCCATCCGTGCGGCCCGGGTCATGGGGCTCGCGGTGGCGGGCGTCGATCTGCTCCGCTCCAGCCGGGGCCCGGTCGTCATGGAAGTGAACTCGTCGCCCGGACTCGAGGGCATCGAGACCACGACCGGCGTGGATGTGGCCGGCGAGATCATCGAGTACATCGAGAGCCACGTAGCCGACGACGAGCTCGAGGAGCCGACCCTCGCGCCGCCGGCGCCGGCGACCGACGACGCCCTCGAGGCGCCCGACCTGGAGCCGCACGCTCGCGGACCGCGGCCCGGAGAGGCCGGCGCGGTCGATCCGGACTCCAGCTACGAAGATGAGTAGCCAGCCCGCGCTGGAGCTGGGAGGGGAGGCGGTGCACGCGGGCGAGCAGCGACGGATCGAGCTGCCCGTGGCCCGGATCACCACCGGCGACTGGCTCGCCCTGACCGTCGATGTGGTCAACGGACGCGAGCCGGGGCCCACGCTGTGGCTGACCGGCGCGATCCACGGGGACGAGATCGACGGGATCGAGATCATCCGCCGGACCATGGATGCCGTCGACCCCGGAGCGCTGAGCGGGGCCATCATCGCCGTCCCGGTGGTGAACCTCTTCGGGTTCGTCTCCGAGTCCCGCTATCTGCCCGACCGTCGGGACCTGAACCGGGCCTTCCCGGGCAGCGCCGGCGGGTCGCTGGCCGCCCGGCTCGCGCACATGCTGATGCAGGAGGTCGTGAGCCGCGCCGACTGGGGCATCGATTTCCACTGTGGCTCGGACGACCGGGAGAACCTGCCGCAGCTCCGGGCCGACCTGGACGACGCGGAGACCCGTCGGCTCGCCCACCGGTTCGGTGCGCCCGTGACGATCCACGGGAAACCGCCGGACGGTGCGCTCCGGAAGGCCGCCTGGAAGGCCGGATGCCGGACGCTGGTCTTCGAGGGCGGCCAGGCCGGGCGGTTCACCGAATCGGCCATCCGGGCGGGCGTGACGGGCGTGGCGCGCGTCCTCGCGGCGCTGGGCATGCGGGAGGGCGAACCGGAGCCCGCCGAAACGGCCACGATCGAGTCCCGGAAGACGCGCTGGGTGCGAGCGGGACGGAGCGGGATCTGCCGCGTGGAGGTCGCGCTCGGGGAGACCGTCCGCAGGAACCAGCGGCTGGGCGAGGTCGCGGACCCGTTCGGTGACGGCGCGAAGGCGCTCAAGGCCCGTTCCGATGGCGTGGTCATCGGCCGACGCGTGAATCCTCTGGTCTACCAGGGCGAGGCCGCAGTCCACCTCGCGGAGACCTAGGGCCGGGCGCCCTTCCCGCGGGTCCGCCGGTCAGGAGAAGTGGGTGACCGGCCGCTCCTGCGGCTGCCCATCGAGCTCGAGGTCGACCCGCTCGTTGTAGAACGCCAGCCGCCCCGCGATCCGCTCCACATGGGCGGCGGCGTCGGGGTAGTACCAGACCAGGTCCTCGTGGAGCCCCTCGTCGGTCCCGACCGAGTAGTACGACGCCACGCCCTTGTACGGACACCGGGTGTGGGTGTCGCTGGGCTCCAGCCGGTCCATGGCCACGTCGTCGGCCGGGAGGTAGAAGCGGGGCGGCAGGCTCGTCTCCAGGAGCACCACCGCGCGACGGCTGTCCGCCAGCTCCACCCCGTCGAGCGCGATCCGCACCCGGCGCGTGCTCCGGAGCACGTCCACGCGGTGGTAGGGATCCTTCGGGTGGACCACCACCTCGTCCTCCTCCTCGAACCATGCGTCCATGGCGTCCCAGTCGAACGTGACCAGCCCCTCCAGGAAGCTGGCGGAGTCCGGTGGGCCGGTGTGCTGCCACGCCGCGTCCTCCGCTCGCCCGTCGCCGGCCGCGACGGTGTAGTACGTGACCGGGCCCTTCACCTCCGACTCGCCCCGCCCGCTCTCCTCCAGCAGATCCATCCGGACGTCCTCGGCAGGGAAGCAGTAGCGCGGCACGTCATCGCTCTGGTGGAGGATCCGGACCCGGGCGCTGTCGGCGACCTTCTCCCCGCCGAGATAGACCCGCACCCGCTGGAAGACGTCCTCCATGTACAGCACCGTGTCCGGCAGGTCGAGGTCGAAATTGCGGTCGCCGGCGGGCGGGTGTGCGAGCGGTGCGCGGCCGAGCGTGAGCGACATGATGGGTCCCGGGTTCGAGGAGCGTGACGCACCCAGGGCCAGGAAGTTCCGTTCCAGGGATCGACCCGGTTCGGACAGGCCGACGCCGACCCCCCGACCCCCCGATGCACGACGGGCCCGACAGCGAATGGTCGCTGCCGGGCCCGTCGCCAGTCGGGGAGACTGGATTTGAACCAGCGGCCCCTGCGTCCCGAACGCAGTGCTCTACCGGGCTGAGCTACTCCCCGAGCTCTGATCTCCGAGGTGCGGTCGCGTGTCGCCGGCCGGACCGGGGCCGGCGTCGTCGCATGAAACGGATGGGGAGGGATTCGAACCCTCGAGGGCTTGCGCCCCACACGATTTCCAATCGTGCTCCTTAAGCCACTCGGACACCCATCCCGAACGTCAGACCCGAGATCTGAGACCTGGGATCTGAGTGGCTCGCCGCTCGGCCGGGATCGCGGCGGGCGACCGGCGTCGCGGCGGGGCCTCCTTCCTGCCATCCATCGTCGAAGCGGAGGGGGAGGGATTCGAACCCTCGAGAACCTTTCGGTCCAAACGCCTTAGCAGGGCGCCGCCTTAAGCCACTCGGCCACCCCTCCATGGACCCCGGATGCGAGATCCGGGACCCGAGATCTGAGTGGCTCGCGGCGAGGCTGCGCTCGTCGCGGGCCGTCGGCCTCGCTGCACGGCCACCTTCCTGTGCCTCAGTTGCCCCTCCTGGGCTCGAACCAGGACTCTTCTGATCCAGAGTCAGACGTGTTGCCAGTTACACCAAGGGGCATCCATCACCATCAGCGGCTCCTCGCGGAGCCAGAGCGGGCGACCGGACTCGAACCGGCGACCCTCAGCTTGGGAAGCTGATGCTCTACCAACTGAGCTACGCCCGCATTCCAGATTTGAGACCCGAGAGCTGAGATCTGAGTCGTGCATCGCCTGGCCGCGCTCGCGGCTCGGCGTCAGGCTTGCCGGCGGGGCCACCCTCGAGGCGGCAACCGCGTTCCGGGCGCCGCGATCGAGGCCGGCCGCGCCGCGAATCCTGCGTTGCCGCCGCGACCCCGGCTTCGCTCCGAGCCACTCAGCTCTCGAATCTCAACTCTCAGATCTCAGATCTCAGATCTGATCCCAGAGCCACCACGCGGACTCGAACCGCGGACCCCGTCATTACGAATGACGTGCTCTACCAGCTGAGCTATGGTGGCGAACATCGCGTGTCCTGCGGACAGCAGTGGAGCTGAGGGGATTCGAACCCCTGACCTCCTGGGTGCGATCCAGGCGCTCTCCCAGCTGAGCTACAGCCCCCTGAACTACAGATCTAAGATCTGAGATCTGAGATTTGAGATCTGAGATTTGAGACTTGAGTCGTTCATCGCACGTTCCTTCGTCGCGGCTCGGCCGTCCAGCTTCCCGGCGCGGCCACCTTCGGCACACCCTCTAGGGTGCCGGGGACGCTCGAAGCATGCCGCGCGATGAACAACCCGGCGTCTTCCGCCACGAACCCGGCCCTACCGCGAATCACTCAGATCTCACATCTCACATCTCACATCTCAGATCTGAAGTGGGCGCGAGAGGACTCGAACCTCTGGCCTCTACGATGTCAACGTAGCGCTCTAACCAACTGAGCTACGCGCCCCAAACGCTGCCGCCTCCACGCCCTCGACGAGCCCGCGCGCCGATCCTCCGAATGGTGGGGGAAGGATTCGAACCTTCGTAGGGCGAGGCCCAGCAGATTTACAGTCTGCCCCGTTTAGCCACTTCGGTACCCCACCGTCTCATCCCATGCCCACGACAGGACTCGAACCTGTACGCCGTTGCCGGCACCGGTCCCTCAAACCGGCCTGTCTACCAATTCCAGCACGTGGGCCCTGCCGCAACAGTGCTCGGGGAGGGACTCGAACCCTCACGGGGTTACCCCCACATGGTCCTGAACCATGCGCGTCTACCAATTCCGCCACCCGAGCGGGCTCGATCCTTCCATGGAGCTGAGGGGAGTCGAACCCCTGACCTCCTGAATGCCATTCAGGCGCTCTCCCAGCTGAGCTACAGCCCCGGACTTCAGATGCAGGATGCAAGATGCAAGAATGCAAGAGGGTCGTGCTCCTGCATTTCTCGCATCGTGCACCCTGCGGCTCCTTCGCACGCTACCGCACCTGGGTTTTCAATCAACGCAGCGGGGCTGACGGGACTCGAACCCGCGGCCTCCGGTGTGACAGACCGGCACTCTAACCGACTGAGCTACAGCCCCCGTTCACCTGCATCTTGCATCTTGCACTCTTGCACTCTTGCATCTTCTCCAGAGCGGGCGACCGGACTCGAACCGGCGACCTTCTGCATGGCAAGCAGACGCTCTACCAACTGAGCTACGCCCGCGTCACAGATCCGCGATCCGAGATCTGAGACCTGAGTGGTTCGTCGTGACATCCGGCCCGGCCGCGAATCGCTCAGACCTCAGACCTCGAGTCTCCGATCTGTAGTGCCCCCACGGGGAATCGAACCCCGATTACCAGCTTGAAAGGCTGGCGTCCTAGCCGTTAGACGATGAGGGCGTCGTCGTCCGGAATCGCCGGCCCCCAGGGCCCGAACCCGCCCTGTCACTCGGTGCACTCCTGCGTCCCCGAGATTCGTGCGCTCTTGCATCTTGCACTCTTGCACTCTTGCCTCTTCAAAGTACCCCCACGGGGAATCGAACCCCGGTCTCCTGGCTGAGAACCAGGTATCCTAGGCCACTAGACGATGGGGGCGTGATGCCATCTCCATTCCTCGGAACGGGTCGCGCGCCCGCGACCCGCGCCGTCACACTGCGTTGTCAATCAGCCGCCACAGGCCCGGAGGGACTCGAACCCCCAACCGCCGGTTTTGGAGACCGGTGCTCTGCCAGTTGAGCTACGGACCTACGCCAGTGGCCAGGGACAGAGTCGAACTGTCGACACCGCGATTTTCAGTCGCGTGCTCTACCAACTGAGCTACCTGGCC
>JAWVYT010000124.1:0-6695 GCA_033722595.1 Longimicrobiales bacterium | reverse complement strand
GACCAGCTCCTCCGTGTCGGGGTCCACCAGCGCGAGCTCGCCGCCGCTCACGCCGAGCAGGCGCACCGCACGCTCCAGGATCGCCTGCAGGAGCCGGGAGAGCTCCAGCTCGCCCGTCACGTCGGCCAGCGTGTCCAGGAGCGCCTTCTGCTCATCGGCCCGGCGGCGCTCCGCCTCCAGGAGTCGGGCGCGCCCGATGGCGATGCCCGTCTGCTGCGCCGCCGCCGTCAGGATCTCGAAGTCCTCCTGGCCGAACGCGTCGACCTCGACGCTCTCCACGGCCAGCACGCCCACCACCTCGCCATCCACGACGATGGGCAGGTCCACCTCCGAGCCCTCCACGGGGCCCGGCACGAAGCGCGGCTCCTCCTTCACGTTCGGCGAGTAGTGCATCCGGCCATCGAGCAGCGGACGCTCGCTCAGGCCCGTGCCGGCCTCGATCCGGTAGCCGTCGGGGCCGCCGTCCCAGCCGACGCTGGCCCGCAGCACCCGGTCGCCCGTGGCCGGGTCCACGGTCAGGACGGACACGAAGGTGTAGCCGAGCGCCTCGTCACGGAGGCCCTCGACCGTGGCGGTGTAGACCTCCGCCTCGCCGTGGGCCGCGGCGATGTTCGTGCTCAGACGGAGCAGCGCGGACTGCCGCCGGGCGGCGGCGTCGCGCACCGCGGTCACGGGGTCTCCTCCGTGGGGATCTCCGCGGGCGTGGGCTCCTCGATGGCCGGGTCGCGGCCCGATGGCGTGGGGAGATCCCGCCTGGACGCGTCCCGTGGAAGCCGTACCGTGAAGGTGGTCCCGACTCCCGGTCGGCTCTCCACCGCGATGTCGCCGCCGAGGAGCCGGCTGAACCGGCGGCTGATGACCAGCCCGAGCCCCGTGCCCCCGTACTTGCCGGACACCGAGGAATCCGCCTGGCTGAACGGCTGGAACAGCCGCGACATCTGCTTCTCGGTCATCCCGATCCCCTCGTCGGCGACCCGGATCAGGAGATCGTCCGGACGCTGGCCGTCCGGTCGGACGGCGAGGTCGATCCGCCCGTTCTCGGTGAACTTGGAGGCGTTGCTCAGCAGGTTGAGCAGGATCTGGCGGACCTTGGTCACGTCCGTGACCACCGAGCCGACGCCATTGAGCTCGACCTCCAGCCGGTTCCCGTTCGCCTGGACCAGCGGCGTGACCGTGGCCTCCACCTCCCGGATCAGCTCCGGCAGGTCGACCTCCTCGAGGTGGACCTCGGTCTTCCCGGCCTCGATCTTCGACAGGTCCAGGATGTCGTTGATCAGCGCCAGCAGGTGGCGGCCCGCCGTGTTGATCTTCCGGAGGTCCGGGACGAACGACTCCCGACCCTCCTCCTCCGCCTCCTCCTGGAGCATCTCGCTGTAGCCGATGATCGCGTTCAGCGGCGTCCGCAGCTCGTGACTCATGTTGGCCAGGAACTGGCTCTTCGCCTGATTCGCCTCCTCCGCGTCCCGCCGGGCCGCCAGCAGCTCGGTGACATCGTGGTACAGGGCGACGATCCCGATCCGCTCGCCGCTGACCTCCACCGGCACGCCGGCGAGCTCCACGTCCAGGTACGACCCGTCCTTCCGCTTCCGCTTCCCGATCCCGTGGGCCAGCTCGCCCGACGCCGCGGCCTCCGTGTAGTCCTCCGCCTCCGCCAGCGTCTCCGGCGTGTTGATCAGCCGGTCCAGCTCCCGGCCGAGCGCCTCGTCCCGCGTGTAGCCGAACAGCCGCTCGAACGCAGGGTTCAGCTCCACGACGTGGCCGTCCAGGTCCAGGGTCACGATGGCGACCGGGCTGTTCTGGACCACGGCCTCGAAGTACCGGCGCTGTCGCTGGGCCTCCGTATACAGCCGGGCGTTCTCGATGGCCACCGCGGCCTGGGGCGCGAAGAGGTTCAGCAGCCGGAGGTCCTCGGGGCCGAAGGTCCGGTCCTCCTCCGTGTGCACGCTGGCGAGGGTCCCTACGAGCCGGTTCCCGATCAGGAGCGGGACCACCATCACGCCCCGGGCCGTCGTCTCGACGTACTTGCCGGACCGGCCCTCCCACTGCTGGTAGTTGCCGATGATCAGCGGCTCCAGCGTCTCCGCGACCCGGCCCATGGCCCCCTCCCCGGGCCGCATCCGGGTGCCGGTGGAGTCGGACCCGATGTTGTGGCTGGCCACGATCACGAGCTCCTCGTCGTCCTCGTCGTAGATCGCCAGCTCCCCGCCGGTCACGCCCAGGAGCGACACGGCACGCTCCAGCACCGCCTGCAGCAGCTTCGACAGCTCCAGCTGGCTCGACAGGTCCGAGAGCGTGTCCAGCAGCGCCCGCTGCTCCTCGGCCCGCTGGTGCTCCACGGTGAACAGCCGCGCGTTCTCGATGGCGACCGCCGCCTGCGGCGCGAACATGTCGAGCAGCCGGAGGTCCGCCTCGCCGAACGTGCGGTCCTCCTCCGTGTGCACGCTGGCGAGCGTGCCCACCAGTCGGTTCCCGATCAGGAGCGGGACCACCATCACGCCCCGGGCCGTGGTCTCCTCGTACTTCTCCGACCGGCCCGCCCACTCCTGGTAGTTGGCGATGATCAGCGGCTCGTGCGTGACCGCCACCCGGCCCATGGCCCCCTCGCCCGGCGCCATCCGCGTCCCCGTGGAGTCGCCCCCGATGTTGTGGCTGGCCACGATCTCCAGCTCGCGGGCGTCTTCGTGGTAGATGGCCAGCTCGCCGCCGGTCACGCCCAGGAGCGAGACGGCCCGCTCCACCACCCGCTGGAGCAGCTTGGACAGCTCCAGCTCGCCGGACAGGTCGCCCAGGGTCTCCAGCAGCGCCCGGTGCTCTTCCGCGTGCCGCCGCTCCGCGGCGAGGAGCCGGACGCGTCCGATGGCGATCCCTACCTGCTGGGCCGCGGCGGTGAGGACCTCGAAGTCGCCCTCGGTGAACGCGTCCGGCTCGCTGCTCTCCACCACCAGGACGCCCACCAGCTCCTCGTCGTCGAGCACGGGCACGTCGACCTCCGAGCCGGTGCCGAGGGTGGGGATGTAGCCCGGCGCCTCGGAGACCCTCGGCGTGTAATGGAGCTGCCGGTCGTCCACGACCCGGGTCGAGACCCCCTCGCCCGGTGGGACCCGCATCCCCGACGCCGCGCCCTCCCACCCCACGCTGGCCCGGAGCACGCGGTCGCCGGTCTCGTCCTCGATCAGGAAGATGCCGAGGAAGTCGTATCCGAGCGCGGGGTCGTTCAGACCCTCCACGAGGCTCCGGCAGATCTCTTCCTCCGAGTGGGCTGCGGCGATGGCGGTGCTCAGCCTGAGCAGCGCCGCCTGTCGGGCCTGGAACGCGTCCGCCTCGGAGGCGCGTGGGGGCATTTCGCCGGATCTCCGGATCGGTGGGGGGAAGGCAGCGGGTACCGCTATGTAGCGGGTCGACGGGGTTCGGGCAAGAACCGCTGCCCCCCCGGGCGTTGGCGGTGTGGCCCGGCGGACCCCATTCTTAGCATCGTGTACGTGTACGAGCCCCCCGCGACAACACCCGACGAACCCGAGGTCCGACATGCCGCGAACCGAGATCATCTCCACCGGATTCCACGTCCCGGCCAACGTGATCACCAACGAAGACCTCACCGAGTGGTGGGAGACGTCGGACGAGTGGATCCGCGAGCGGACCGGGATCGAGCAGCGCCACTGGGTCGACAAGGGGGAGGAGACGACCTCCGACCTGGCGGTGGAGGCCACGCGCCAGGCGCTGGAGCGGGCCGACCTCGACCCGTCCGCGATCGATGCCATCGTTTTCGCCACGCTGAGCCCCGACCATTACTTCCCCGGCGCCGGGGTCTTCCTGCAGCGGAAGCTCGGGCTGGGGCAGGTCCCGGCGCTGGACGTGCGGAACCAGTGTACCGGCTTCATCTACGGCCTCAGCGTGGCGGACGCATGGGTCCGGACGGGCCAGTACCGGCGAGTGCTGCTGGTGGGCGCCGAGGTCCATTCCACCGGACTCGACTACGGGCCCGACGGGCGGGACGTGGGCGTCCTGTTCGGCGACGGCGCGGGCGCCGTGATCCTGGGCCCGACCGAGGACGAGGGTCGGGGCGTCCTCAGCACCCATCTGTTCAGCGACGGGGGCGGCGCCGAGAAGCTGTGGCTCGAAGGCGGCGGCTCCGCCGGCTGGCCCCGGATCAGCGAGGAGCAGCTGGAGGCGGGGCAGCACTACCCGGAGATGGAGGGTCGGGAGGTCTTCAAGAACGCCGTCGTCCGGATGCCGGAGTCGGTCGAGGCAGCGCTCGAGGCCAACGGGCTGACCGTCGCAGACATCGACCTGCTCATCGCCCACCAGGCCAACCTCCGGATCAACGAGATGGTCGGCCGGCGGCTGGGGCTCGCCGAGGACCAGGTCTACAACAACATCCAGCGGTTCGGGAACACGACGGCCGCCACCATCCCGATCGCCGTGCACGAGGCGGTGGACCAGGGACTCCTGGATCGGGGCGACCTGCTGGTCCTTACCGCCTTCGGCAGCGGGTTCACCTGGGCGAGCGCGGCCATCCGCTGGTAGCGCGGTGCGTGGAGGGGTCGGGCGGGGCAGCCGGCGGGGCGTCCGGGTCGGACCCGGAGCCGGGCCGGCTCGCCGCGGTCCCGAACCGCTTCCGCAGCTCCCGGATCGCGGCCGCCTCACCGACGATGGTGAGCCGGTCACCCACCTCCAGCCGCATCCGGCCCGTCGGGATCAGGACCCGGCCGCGACGGTGGACCAGCGCGATGAGCGCGCCCGCGACGAACGTGATCTCCCGGATCTCCGCGCCCGCGAGATCGGCTGTGGGGCCCCCATCGGCGATCTGGACCGAGAAGAACCGTTCGGTGTGGAGTAGCGCCTCCTTCAGCTCCTGCTCCGACGACGCGGCCAGCCACTGGACCATGAAGTCGTCCTTGTCGACCCGCTCCGCGAGCGCTGCCAGGAACTGCAGGTGGCCCCGGGCCTCACTCTCCGGGCTGACCAGGAAGAACAGCGCCCGGGCCGGCCCCTCCTGCTCATGCTCCTCCGGGTCCTCCAGCGGCAGGTCGACGCCGTTCCGCAGACGGACCAGGACCAGCTGGAACGACCGGAGCCCCGGCAGCCTCAGGTGGGGAAAGGCCACCCCGCGGGACTGGGGCGTGAGCCCGATCCGGGACTCCTCGATGAACGCTGCAGCGAGCCGGTGGGCCGGCACGTTGCACGTCGACGACAGGTGCGCCGAGACCTGCCACACGACCGCCTCGTAGTCCGTCGCGTCGTCCACATCCACGACCCGCGCCCCGGCGACCAGCTCGACGAACGGGTCACGGTCGCCGGGGCCGTGCTCCGTCAGGATCGCCCGGAGCTCCCGGTCCAGCCCGGGATCCCGCTGACGGCCGAGTCGCTCGAAGAGGTGGAGCACCGCGCCCTCTCGCGCCATGTGCTCACGGGCGTAGTAGTGGTACCAGAGCAGGGTCCCGATGATCATCCCGCCGGTGAAGAGCACGGTCAGCGCGCCCATCTCCGTGATCAGCCACAGCGGGGCCAGGAAGCCGGCCACCTGCATCCACGGGTACAGCGGTGAGGAGAAGCCCGGCTCGTACCCCTCGATCCGGCTCTCCCGCAGCACCACCACGGCCAGGTTGATGAACGCGAAGATCAGCAGCTGGAACGCGCTCGCCAGCTTCGCGACCGACATCACGTCCAGGAAGACCAGGCAGAGGATCATGACGACGCACGTGAGCCCGAGCGCCAGCGACGGCGTCCGGAACCGGCCCAGCGTCGCGAACCGGGGCGAGACGACGTGGTCCCGACCCATGGCCAGCAGGTACCGGGACGCCGACATGATCCCCGCGTTGCCCGTGGACGCGAACGCCGCGATCGCCGCCACCACCACCAGGATCAGACCCACGGAGCCCGGCAGCCAGTCGAAGAACGCCGCCGCCGCCGTGGCCGCCGGCGTCAGGTCCGCCCGCAGCTCGCCCGGCTCCAGCACCGCGACCATCACGAACACGCCCACCACGTAGAACGCCGTGGCCGTCACGAGCGACAGCGCCATCCCCAGCGGGATGTTCCGGTCCGGGTCCTCCACCTCCTCGGCCACGCTCGCCACCTTCGTGAGGCCGGCGTAGGAGACGAACACCAGCCCGACCGTGGCGAAGAGACCCTCCGAGCCGAACGGGAGGAACGGCGTGAGCTGCGTCCGGCCCACCTGCCCCAGACCCAGCGACCACACCTCCACCAGGCCCTGCACCACGAAGAACGTCAGCACCGCCAGGAGCACGACCACCAGCCCGACCTGCAGACGACTCGTCTCCTTCGCACCGACCAGGTTGATCAGCGTGAAGAAGATCGTGAGCGCGATGGCCAGCGCCGTCATCGGGACCTCGACGAACAGCGTCAGGTACGCGCCCATCCCGATGATCGCGAACGCGCTCTTCAGGATCAGCGCCGCCCACGTGCCCAGCCCACCAACGGCCCCTACCAGCGGGCCCAGGCTCCGGTCCAGGAAGTAGTACGTGCCACCGGCACGCGGCATGGCTGTGGAGAGCTCCGCCTTGCTCAGCATGGCGGGGACCACCAGGAGACCCGCCAGGAGGTACGCCACCACCACCGCCGGACCCGCCTGCGCCGAGGCCAGCCCAGGGAGCAGGAAGAAACCGGAGCTGAACATGGCGCCCGTCGAGATCGCGAAGACGTCGAAGAGCTTCAGCTCCTTCGACAGCCGACCCCGG
>JAWVYT010000123.1:0-6705 GCA_033722595.1 Longimicrobiales bacterium | reverse complement strand
GCTCCCGGTGGTGACGGAGGTGATGGACGCGCGACAGGTGGAGGTCGTGGCGGAACACGCCGACGTGCTCCAGGTGGGCGCCCGGAACATGCAGAACTTCACCCTCCTGGACGAGCTGGGACGGGTGCGCCGGCCGGTGCTCCTTAAGAGGGGCCTGTCAGACACAGTCAGGGAGCTGCTCATGGCGGACGAGTACATCATGAGCCAGGGAAACATTGACGTGATCCTATGAGAGCGCGGGATCCGCAAGATCGACAAGGCGACCCGGAACACGCTGGACGTCGGAGCCATCGCCGTCCTGCGTCAGGAGACGCACCTGCCGGTGATCGTGGACCCGAGCCACGCCGCGGGCCGGGCCGATCTGGTGGCGCCGCTGGCGTTCTCTGCCGTGGCCGCCGGCGCCGACGGGCTCATGGTCGAGGTCCATCCCGACCCCGAGCAGGCGCTCTCCGACGGCGACCAGTCGTTGGACTTCGACGGCTTCGACCGTCTGATGGCCGGTGTGGCCCGGTTCGCCGACGCGGCCCGCGGGGTCTTCCGTGAGGAGGTCGCGGCGTGAGCGACGTCGCCGAGCTCCGGAACCGGATCCAGGCCATCGACCGGGAGCTGTTGGAGCTGGTGGCCGAGCGGGTGTCCGTCGCCCGCCGGATCGGCGCCAACAAGCGGGAGCGCGAGTCGGCCACGCTGGACCCCGGCCGGGAGGCGGCGGTCATCCGACACGCCGTGGAGAGGGGCCGTGCGTTGGGACTCCCGGAGGAGCCGGTCCGGCAGCTCTTCTGGACTGTGGTCGGGCTGTGCCGCTCGGCGCAGATCGAGCCGTGACCGGGGAACACGGTCCGGTGCGCGCCGCGGGCATTATCGGGCTGGGCCTCATGGGCGGGTCGCTGGCCCGGGACTTGGCGGCCGCGGGCTGGCGGGTCCTCGGCGCGGACCGGGACCCGGGGACCGTCGACGCGGCCACGGAGGCCGGCGTCATCGCCGGACCCCTGGACCCCGCGGCCGGCCACGCCGGGGTCGACCTGGTGGTCGTGGCCGTGCCCGTTCGAGCCGCGCCCGGTTGGGTCCGAAGGCTGGCGGAGGAGCTCTCTCACGGTGTCGTGGTCACCGACGTCGGCAGCACCAAGCGCTCGGTGGTGGAGGCCGCCGAGTCGGCCGGTCTCGGGCCGCGCTTCGTGGGGTCGCACCCGATGACCGGCGACCATCGCAGCGGTTGGGCCGCGGCCCGCTCGGGACTGTACTCGGGCGCCCGGGTCTGGCTCTCTCCGACCGCCTCCACCCGGCCGGACGCGCTGGCCGCCGTGGCCGACCTGTGGCGAACCGTGGGCGCGGAGCCGGACCGGATCGACGCCGACGAGCACGACCGCCTGCTGGCCCGATCCAGTCACCTGCCGCAGCTGGTGGCGTCGGCGCTGGCCGCTGCACTGGCCCGGGAAGGCGTACCTCGCGAAGCGCTGGGACCCGGCGGCCGCGATACGACGCGGCTCGCGGGGAGCGATCCGGAGATGTGGCTCGACATCCTGGTGGACAACGCCGACCGGATCGGCCCCGCTCTCGACACGCTCCTGGACACGCTCTCCCGGAGCCGGGACGCCCTCGGCACCGGGAGCGAAGCGTCCCTTCACGACCTTCTGGCCAGGGGACGGGTATGGTTCGATGGCGGGGCCCCCGAATGACCCGAAACGAAAGGACACCGATGGCGACCGTCCGCGCACTCGGAGGCTGGGCATCGATCGCGCTGGTCGGGTCGGTCGCGCTGGGTGCGTGCGACGACCCGACGGCCCCCGGTCCGCTCACGATCCGGATCATGGACGCCCCGACGTCCGTCCGGCAGGGCGACCTGGTCCACCTGTCGGCCGTCGTCACGGATGCGAACGAGGTCGCCGTGGACACCGCCGTCTCGTGGTCGGCGGTCCCGTCCGGGGGCGGGCTCGTCGATGGAGGCCGGCTCGTACCGTACGACACTGGCAGTCTCCGGATCATCGCCACGGCGGGCACGGCTTCCGACACGGCCGAGCTCCTGGTGACATCCCGGGAGCTCGCCGGGTCGTTCACGGTGGTCGGATCGGGCTCGGACGGCCCCCGTATCACGTCGGACCTCTGGCTCCACGGAGACCACGCACTCACGGGGACGCTCCCGGCCTCCGGAGGCTCGGTGCCCGGCAACACGCTGTACGCATGGAGCATCGCCGGTACCGACCCGGTGCTCACGGACTCCGTGCAGCTCAACGCCACCCGGGTCAACGACGTGAAGATCCGGGCGGACGGCACACTGGCCGCTGCGTCGCAGGAGCATGGGTCGGGCGCCCACGCCTTCACGCTCCTGGACCTGAGCGACCCTGCGCACCCGACCGTCGTCGGCGTGTTCGGCGACGACCCAGCCCTCGGCGCGTACGGCGTCCACAACCTGTGGATCGAGGCCGACCACGTGTTCGCTGCCGTCCACACGGATGTCGGGTCCCGGCTCTGGGTCGTGGACGTCTCCGATCCGCCGAGCCCCGAGCGGATCGCCAGCGTGGACGCCGGCACGAGCAGCCTCCACGACGTCTACGTCCGGGACGGACTCGCCTTTCTCTCGCACTGGAACAGCGGCCTCGTCATCCTGGACGTGGGCAACGGGATCGTCGGAGGGTCGCCGGCCGAGCCCGTGGAAGTCTCCCGGCTCCAGGCGCTCGGTGGACAGACCCACAACGCGTGGTACTGGCCGGAGACCGGCTACATCTTCGTCGGCGAGGAGGATTTCCAGGGGCCGGGGTACATGCACGTCGTGGACGCCAGCGACCTGCGGAACCCCGTGGAGGTCGCGGAGTTCAGGGTCCCCGGCGACACGCCCCACAACTTCTGGCTCGACGAGGACCGGGGCATCCTCTACATGGCGTGGTACAGCCGGGGGCTGATCGCCGCCGACGTCACGGGGCCTCTCCTGGGCCGCCTGGACCGCCAGGGCCGGACCATCGCGTCCGTCCAGTACGCGGGGCAGAGCGACGGCTCGTGCTTCGGCGGCTCGACGACATGCACGTGGGCCCCGCAGCTCCACGACGGCTTCGTCTTCGTCTCCGACCTGAACACCGGCCTCTGGAAGCTCGCGCCCGACTTCTGACCCACGGGGTCAGACGCGGCCAGCGGTTCGGCGGCTACTTCTCCAGCACACCCCGGATCCGCGGCGCCGTGGGCGGGAAGAACGCGTCGTCCCGGTAGTGCTCCAGCGGCGCGGTGTCGAAGCCGGCGGCCTCCAGCGCTTCCGCCGTGTCCCGGTCCAGGTGGCACCCCACGGCCGCCCGCTTCCAGATCGGATTCAGCCGCCGCTGCCACCACGCCAGCGCCGAGCCGTCCTCCGCCTTCACGTGCTCCAGCACCAGCAGCCGGCCGCCGGGGCGCAGCACCCGATACGCCTCCCGTGCCGCCGCCCGGAAGTCGGGGATCGTGCACAGCGTCAGGAACGCGACGACCGCGTCGAAGCTGGCGTCGTCGTAGGGCAGCCGGGCCGCGTCCGCCCGCTGCAGCCGGATCCGGTACGGCGCGTCCCCGAGCTCCCGCACCGTCTGCTGCGCCCGGTCCAGCACCGCGTCGTGGGGGTCGATCCCCACTACGTCCGTCACCTCCGGCGGGTAGAACCCCAGGTTCGACCCGGTCCCGACCCCAAGCTCCAGGACGCGACCGGACGCGTGCGACATGAGCTCCCGGCGCTGCTCGTCGAAGTGCTTCGAGACGAGGTTCAGGAGCGGCGGATAGATGTGATCTGCGTAGAGCGACATGCCGTATGGTGGCCCCCAGCGGCCAACCCGTCCAGTCGGTCGGACGGGCCGGCACCCGCTGACCCCGGGGTTCGCCGCCGCGGGACTGGCGGATCGCCCCGCCGGCCCTGATGTTCAACCCCATGACGGAAGAGCCCGGCGCCGGAAGACCCGAGTCCTACGCCGACGCTGCCCCCGAGCCGGACGACCCGGCCGCGGACGACGCGACGCCCCGGCCACCCCCGCTCCGACCCGGTCGCCGGGGCCGGGGCACGCGGCCCGTGGACCCCGACCGACCGTGCATGAACTGCGGCGACCCCACCCCGGGCGAGTACTGCCCGTCCTGCGGACAGCGGAAGGTCGACGTCCAGGTATCGGTCCGGACCCTCCTCGTGGACGTCATGGAGGACCAGTTCATCCTCGACAAGCGGCTTCCCCGCACGCTCGAGGCGCTCTTTTTCCACCCCGGCCACATGACCGTCGAGCACGTGAACGGCCGGATCGTGCGGTACATCCACCCCTTCCGTCTGTACCTGGTGACCAGCCTCCTTTTCTTCCTGACCCTCTCCTTCTTCAGCCAGCAGCTGGTCCGGGAGGCGACGGAGGACCGCGGCCCGAGTCAGCGGGTGGCCGTCGTCGACGACTCACTGGATGCCGAGCTCTCCTCCCTCGAATCGGCCATGGCCCGGCTCGAGCGCCAGGCAGCGGACACCACGCTCCCGGAGGGGCTCCGGAGCACGCTCCTCACGACCCGGAGCCAGCTCGAAGCGCGTCGGGCCGAGCTCGCCGCCCGCCGCGACTCGCTGGCTCCCTTCGTGCCCGATCCGTCCGCGGACACGCTGGCCGCCGACACGGCCCGGGCCCCGGCCGCGAGGGCCGCCCAGCCGACGATCGCCGAGAGCCTCGGGTGGGGCGACCAGCCGCCGACCGTCGACGTGCCAGGCCCGCCCGTGGTCGACTCCGCCTTCGCGAGCCGGATCCGGCGGCTCGGTGGGATGACCCCCCGTGAGGCGGCCCAGACGCTGATCGAGACGTTCTTCAACTACGCGCCGACGCTGATGTTCGTCCTGCTGCCGCTCTTCGCGGGCGTGCTGAAGCTCCTCTACCTCCGCCGCGGCCGGTACTACGCCGAGCACTTCGTCTTCCTCCTCCACGTCCATTCGTTCGTCTTCCTGCTGGCGACCGTCATGCTCCTCGCCGGCGGACGGGTCGGCGGGTGGCTGGAGGCGATCCTCGGTCTGTGGATCGTGGTCTACATCTACCTGGCCATGAAGCGGGTCTACGGGCAGGGGTGGCTCAGGACGCTCGCCAAGTACTGGACCCTCGGCTGGATGTACTTCTGGATCCTGGCGTTCAGCATCCCGGTCGCCTTCGCGGTCACCCTGCTCCTGTTCTAGACGACGCGCCCCGGCCCTCCGGCCGGCGGGCCGTCACGCCTCCTGGCGGAGCCGGCTGAGCGGGTACTCTGTGCCCCGCCACTCGATGGTCCCCTTTCGCAGTGCACGCAACGCCGCGGCCCAGACGATCCAGAGGAGGATCGCGCTCGCCAGCGGGTACGTGAGCGCCGTCCAGGCGGGCAGCCCGTGGGCTCGCGCCGTATCGAAGATGACGACCGCGCCGCCGACCACGATCGCGGCGTTCAGCCACCACACGGCGCCGGTGGTGACGAGCAGCGCCGCCACCGGCCAGAAGATGAAGAGGAAGGGGATCGCCGTCCCGGCCGCCACCAGAGACAGGCGGTACTCCACCACCGCGAACGCGTTCTTCCGGAGCCCCCGGGCCATGGCTCGGAGCGTGGGGTACCACTCGACCTCCGTCAGCCCGATCCCTATGGCCGTGGCCTGCCGGAAGCCCTCCTCCTTGAGCGCCCGCCCCAGTCGGACGTCGTCGTCGGGCCGGAGCGCCACGGTCCGATGCCCGCCGATGGAGTGATACGCTTCGGCCCGGATCAGGTTGAACGCGCCGATCCCGATATGGAACCGGCTCTCGGGGTCCCGGGCCTTCCACGGCCGGAACACGGCGGAGAAGAGCGCCAGGAACACGGCCACGGTCATGGTCGCGGCCGCCGTCCCCGCCCGGATCCGCGGCGCCACCGCCAGGTGGTCGAGCCCGTCGCGCTCCAGCACGCCCACCGCCCGGGATACGGCGCCCGGCGCCATCATCACGTCGGCGTCGGTGAACAGGAGCAGCTCACCCGTCGCGGCCTCCGCACCCCGCTGCAGCGCGTGGTTCTTCCCCAGCCAGCCATCCGGCAGGGTTCTGACGTGGAGCACCCGGACCCGGGCGTGGGCCTCTGCGAGCCGGTCCAGGATCTGGCCGGTGCCGTCGGTCGACCGGTCGTCCACGGCCACGATCTCCAACGCCGGGTGGTCCTGGTCCAGCAGCGACTGCACCGCCTGAGCGATATGATCCGCCTCGTCCCTCGCCGCCAGCACCACCGAGACCGTTGGAGCCCGGCCCGACCGGTCCGCGTCGCTGAGACGGGGCAGCGACCGCAGCCCCACCAGGAGATCGACGCTCAGTAGGACGACCACGAGCAGCGTGACCGCCGCCAGGATCAGGAGCGGGTCCGTCGGGTCCATGTCGCCCTCCCGCCCTAGCCGCTCGGCGCGGCGTCGACCCGCTGGACCACCGCCGCGTGGAACAGGAGCAGGGCGAAGACCCCGATCACGCCCGCCGGGTAGACGATCCACCACTCCTCCAGCAGCGCCCGATCGCCGACGATCCCGGACGTCGCCAGGTCCCAGACCAGCGTCCAGGCCAGGAGCCACGGAAGCAGCGACTTCCACGCCTTGACCACGTCCGCCGGCCGGCTCACGCGCATCGCCGGGAACCAGAAGACCAGGACCAGGACCACGGCGTTCACGACGAACTCCGCGGGCATGGCACCCTCCAGCGCCGGCGAAGCGGCGAAGTAGCCGCCGAGCAGCAGGGCCGCCAGGATCGACGCCGCCACAGCGCCACGGCCCCGGGT
>JAWVYT010000122.1:0-6707 GCA_033722595.1 Longimicrobiales bacterium | reverse complement strand
TGCGGCGCGGCGTGCCCGAGGCGCTGGACGAGCTGGAGACCGCGCTGGAGAACGCGCGGGCCGACCACGACGACTACGCCGTGGGCCAGCTGTCGAAGCGGCTGGCCCGGGTCTACCTGGAGCAGGGGCAGCCGGACCGCGGCGAGCCGCACCTGGATGCCGCGCTGCGCTACTACCGGCAGGCGGGGATGCGGCCGTACGAGGCCCGGGCGCTCGACCTGGCCGCGGAGCTCTACGCCGCCCAGGGCCGACCGGAGGACCAGCGCGAGGCCCGGGCGGCGGCCGAGATCGTCCGATCCGCCATCCGACCCGCGCGAGGCCGGGCGCGCTCGGAGGCCGGTGCCTCCGGGGACGACGAGGGCACCGTTCCGGGCCCCACCCCGACGAGCTGAAAGGCTGAAGATGATGAACCGCCCTGTAATCCTTGCCGTCGACGACGAGCCCACCGTCCTGGCGGCCGTGGCCCGCGACCTCCGTCGGGAGTATGGCGAAGACTATCGCGTGCTCCGGGCCGGCTCGGGCGAGGAAGCGCTCGAGGTCCTGCGGCAGCTGAAGCTCAAGTCGGAGCCGGTGGCGCTGCTGGTGGTCGACCAGCGAATGCCCGGGATGAGCGGCGTGGCCATGCTCCGGGAGGCCGTAGAGCTGTTCCCGGAGGCCCGCCGCGTCCTGCTCACGGCGTATGCCGATACGGAGGCCGCGATCCAGGCCATCAACGACGTCCGGCTCGACTTCTACCTGATGAAGCCGTGGGACCCGCCGGAGCAGCACCTCTACCCGGTGCTGACCGACCTGCTGGACGCGTGGCGGGCCCACTACCGGCCCCCGTTCGAGGGCGTTCGCGTGGTGAGCCACCGCTGGTCGGCCGACGGGCACCGCGTCCGCGACTTCCTCGCCCGGAACCTGCTCCCGTACCGCTGGCTGGATGTGGAGGATGACCCGGAGGGCGGTGAGCTGCTGGCGCTGGTCCCGGACGCCACGAAGGCGCTGCCGCTGGTGGTGTTCCCGGACGGCTCGCACCTGGCGCGGCCGACGAACGAGGAGATCGCGGAGCGGACGGGGCTGCGGACCCACGCCGACCGGGAGACGTACGACCTGCTCATCGTGGGCGCCGGCCCGGCGGGCCTGGCCGCGGCGGTCTATGGCGCGTCGGAGGGACTGCGCACGCTCCTGGTGGAGCGCGAGGCGCCGGGCGGCCAGGCGGGGATGAGCAGCCGTATCGAGAACTACCTGGGGTTCCCGGTGGGGCTCAGCGGCGGCGACCTGGCCCGGCGGGCGGTGGCGCAGGCGAAGCGGTTCGGTGCGGAGATCGTCACGCCCCGGGAGGCCACGGCCGTCCGGCTGGAGGGCGACTACCCGGTGGTCTCGCTGGACGACGGCACCGAGATCGCCGCCCAGGCGCTCCTCATCGCCACGGGCGTGAGCTACCGCAGGCTGGACGTGCCCGGGGCCCGGGAGCTGGAGGGCGCCGGCGTGTTCTACGGCGCCGCCATCACCGAGGCGCTGGCGGCCCGCGACCGGGACGTCTTCGTCGTGGGTGGCGGGAACTCGGCGGGCCAGGGCGCCGTGTACCTGGCCCGGTTCGCCCGCTCCGTGACGGTTCTGGTGCGGGGCTCCTCGGTGGAGGACACCATGTCCAGCTACCTGATCCAGCAGATCGAGGAGACGCCCAACGCCTGCATCCGGACGGACGCCGAGATCGTACGGGTGCACGGGGAGGCCACGCTGGAGGGCCTGACGGTCCGGGACGTCGCCAGCGGGACAGAGGAGGAGACCCCGGCGGCGGCCGTGTTCATCTTCATCGGGGCCGCACCCCGCACGGAGTGGCTCGGCGACGTCGTGGCCCGCGACGGGCGAGGCTACATCCTCTCGGGACCCGCCCTGATGCGGGACGGCACCCGGCCGGAGGGGTGGACCGCCCCCCGGGACCCGCTGTGGCTGGAGACCAGCGTGCCCGGGATCTTCACGGCGGGCGACGTGCGACACCGCTCCATCAAGCGGGTCGCGTCGGCGGTGGGCGAGGGGTCGATGGCCGTCCAGTTCATCCACACGCACCTGAAGGGGTCGGTGCTGGCGCCGCGACAGACGACGCCGGCCGCCGCGGGATGACCGGCCCCGAGTCCGGGCCGGAGCCCTCGGCGCGCGACCTGCTCCGGGAGCTCCCTCTCTTCGCCACGCTGCCGGACCCCGACCTGGACCGCCTGTGCGGCATGGCCCGGCCCGTGGAGTACGCCCCGGGCGCGACCGTGATGGAGGAGGGCACGCCGGGGGACGGGCTCTACGTCGTGGTGGACGGGGAGCTGGAGGTCAGCACGGACCAGGGCGGCGGGTCGCTCGTGCTGGCGCGTCGGGGGCCCGGCGAGGTCCTGGGCGAGATGTCGCTGCTGGAGCAGTCGTCGCACACCGCGACGGTACGGGCGATCCGGCCGAGCCGGGTCGTGGTGCTGGAGCCCGAGGCGTTCCAGGCGCTGCTGGCCGAGAGCCCGGAGGCGGCCAGCCGGGTCCTGCGGATCATGGCCGAGCGACTCCGCAGCACCGAGGCGTCGCTCATGGCCCGGGAGAAGCTGGCCTCGCTGGGGACCCTCGCCGCAGGGCTGGCCCACGAGCTGAACAACCCGGCGGCCGCCATCCGGCGGTCCACCGTCCAGCTGCGGGAGACGGCGGCGGCGTGGCGTCGGTGGAGCGCGGAGCTGGCCCGACTGGGGCTGGCGCCCGTCCAGGCCGAGCGGCTGAGAGCGCTGGAATCCGAGATCGACGTCGGCACGCGGAGCGCGCGGGGCGATGCGCCCCAGCGTGGCCCGGCCGGGTCCGCGTTGGCCACGGTCGAGGCCGAGGACCGGCTCACCCGCTGGCTCGAGGCGGTGGGGGTGGAGGAGGCCGCGTCGGCGGCCCCGGCCATGGTCGCCGCCGGGTGGACCCTCGACCGGCTCGAGCCGCTGACCGACGTATTCGAGGGGAAGGCGCTCCGCGTGGTCCTGGCCTGGCTGGCCGTCACGCTCGCGGCCCGGGAGCTGCTCGAGGAGATCGAGGTCTCGGCTGCCGCGATCTCGGATATCGTGCGCGCCACCAAGTCGTACGCCTACCTCGACCGGGCGCCGGTCCAGGACGTGGACCTGAAGGCCACGCTCGAGGACACGCTCACGATCCTGAACCACGAGCTGAAGCAGGGCGTGGACGTGGTCCGCGACTACGCCGACCTGGCGCCGATCGAGGCGTTCGGCAGCGAGCTGACGCAGGTCTGGACCACGCTGATCGACAACGCCATCGACGCCATGGACGGCGCCGGCACCCTGGAGGTCCGCACCCGGTCGGACCCGGCCGACCCCGACCGGGTGATCGTGGAGATCGTGGACTCGGGGTCCGGGATCCCCGCGGATGTCCGCGCCCGGATCTTCGAGCCGTTCTTCACCACCAAACCGCCGGGCGAAGGCACGGGGCTGGGGCTCCACCTGGTGAACGACATCGTCGTGAACCGACACGGCGGACGGATCGAGGTGGAGTCGGAGCCCGGCCGTACGGCGTTCACGGTGCGGCTCCCGCGACGGCTGGACCGGTCGCCGGCGTGACCGGCGCCGGAGCCCGAGCCCCTCGGGATCCCGCCGTCGCGCCCGGTCGGATCGTGCGTGGGACCGCGGCCGCCGGCCTCAGGTGCGCAGCGTGAACGGCGGGTACTCGTCGCGCAGCAGCAGGACGTACGCTTCCACGCGGACGGTCCAGGCCAGGGCGCCCAGGGCGAAGCCGTACAGCGGCTTCGGGTACCGGCCCGTGAACAGGATGAACGCCCAGCCAACGGCCGTCGTGAACGCCCACGCCACGCCGAGCAGCCCGACCAGGACGAGGTGGGGCAGCGCGAGGACGATCCGGAACGCCGCCGTGAGCCGGCTGCGCGGGGCCTGCGGCTCCGGCAGCTCCAGCGGGGTCGCGTAGTCGCCGTCGCCGAACGGCGGGTATTCGTCACGGAGGAGCGTGATGTAGGCCGCGGCCCGGACCCGCCACCGGAGGTACCAGGCGCTCAGTCGCCACAGCCGGTCCGGGTGCCGTGCCGTCACTACGATGGCCAGCCAGGCGATCAGCGATGCGATGAAGACGACGATGCTCACGAGCCCGCCGCCGGAGCTGTACTCCAGGCCGCCGCCGCCCTCGGTGGTGTAGCTCACGCCGGTGGCCATGGCGACCGGCGCGCCCACCAGGAGGATATGCGGGAGGGCCAGGAAGAAGCGGAAGAATGCGGTGAGCCGGTCCCGGCCCTCGATCTGCGGCTCCACGTGGACCGATACCGGGTACGACACGGACTCCACTCGCTCCGACTCGTGCTCCATCACCAGCCCCCTGCGTTACGGGTGATCCGGGCCTCGACCATCCCTACGCGATCCGGCGAGCCGTGCTTCAAACGCAGCCGTACGCGGGACCCGGTGGCAGGCCGGCCCGCACCCGGAGCGCGCCGGGCGCCTACCCGACGTTCTCCCGGATCCAGTCGTTCCAGTCGCGGAGCGCGTCGGCGGTGGCCCGGGCGGTCTGCTCGTCGCCGGGGAGCCCCAGCCGGTCGGTCTCGATCCGCAGCAGCAGGTGGATGATGGCGTCCCGGTCCGCGTCGTCGCGGAGGAACCGGAAGACCGGCTCCACGTAGTCCGCGTACTCGTCCCGGGACTGGGGCACGCCCGCCACGCCCACCGGGTCCCAGAGGTAGTGCAGGACCTCGTCGCAGCGCTCGAAGAGCGCCTTCTCCATCGGTGAAAGGGGTTCCTCCATCGGTGCCTCCAGGCTCGCGTGAACCGGGGAGAGGCTCAGCGACGGATGTTCAACAGGCTGTCCAGCTTGGCTTCCACGCCCGCGGGCGTGATCCGCATGAGCCGCGCGTTGCACGGCGGCGCCAGCGCCTCGCCCCCGCAGATCATGGCGATGGCCCGCGTCGAGTCGGCATCCACCCAGAACGTGTGGTACCCTTCCGGGGGATCGGCCGTCGGCGGGTAGGGACGGTCACGCCAGGCGGGACGGCCGAACGGCCGGGCGAACCGCTCCACCGCCTCGGCCGGGTCCTCGGCCTGACGCCCGACCTCCAGCGTGATCCGGGCGGTCGAGTCGCCCCGGACCATGACCTCCACCCTCCCCTGGTCGGTGGGGCCCGAGCAGAACGTGACCTTCGGGCGGCTGGCGACCAGGCGGCACACGTACTCCGGCCGGCTGTACGCCTCGCCCATGACCTCCTGCTGCGTCATGGTCAGCGTGAACCCGGCCAGCTCCTCCGGGGGCTCGCCGCCACACGCGACGAGACCCACCACGAGGAGCCCGAGGAGCGCACGGGGCTGTCGACTCTCCATGGTGTTCGTCTCCCTCCGGGCCGGGCGGGTTGGCGCGGACCGACTTTCCGCACCCGCTCTAATAGGTAGATTGCCCCCGGGGAATGGGCAAACGGGGCAGCGCAGGGAAGGGGAGCGGGAGACGTGAGGATACGGAGTCCGGTCGGCGTGGCGGCGGTCGTGATGGCATCCACAGTGCCGGGAGCGTGCGGCCATGGGGCCGTCACCGAGCCGACCCCGCCGACACTGGAGGTCGCGCCGGCCACGCTGCCGGCGATCCCGGCGCTGGGAACCGAGTCGTCGCTCGACGTCGGGACCTGGAACCTGGAGTGGTTCGGCAGCCGGACCGACGGCCCATCGCCGGAAGGCCGACAGCTCGACAACGTGTGGACCGTGATGGACGCCGTCGAGGTCGATCTCTGGGCCGTGCAGGAGGTGGCACGCGACGCCCACTTCCACGACCTCGTCGAGCAGCTCGAGGGCTTCGACGGCGTGCTGGTCAGCGACCCGAGCGTGGCCGGCGGCGACGGCTTCCCCGGGAACCTGAAGCTCGGGCTGGTCTACCGGGCCACCGGCGTAACCGTCGACTCGGCCCGGGTCGTGCTCCGGGAGCACGAGAACGACTTCGCCGGACGCCCGCCCCTCGAGGTGCACCTGACCGCCGGCGACGGGGACACGCCGACCCCGCTCGTGGTCCTCGTGATCCACGCGAAGGCGGGCGTCGACAGCGACGACCGGAGCCGCCGGCTCCGGGGCGCCGACGCACTGAAGGCCTACCTCGACACGACATACCCCGATGCTCGGGTGCTCGTGATCGGCGACTTCAACGACGATGTCGACACCTCCATCGTGGCGGGGATGGCTTCCCCGTACCGCAACTTCGTGGACGACGCCGCGTACGGCTTCCCGACCGCCGCGCTGTCCGACGCCGGGGCCAGCTCCACCGTCGCCTACCCCGACATGATCGACCACCACCTCGCCTCCGACGAGCTCCTGGCCAGCTACATCGCCGGGACCGCCGCCGTCGTGCCCGCAGGGAGCTGGCTCACCGCGTACGGCGAGTCCACCAGCGACCACTACCCCGTGATCGCCCGGTACGCGCCGCCGGGCGCTGCGGTCGGCTCCAGCACCGGCGACCTCGCACACGTCGAGCTCCGCTGGACCGGGATCACCGCCGCGGAGGTCGACGTCTACCGCGATGGGACCCCGCTGGTCACCACCGCCAACGACGGCCGGTTCATCGACTCCGTCGCCCTGCCCGCCGGCGCCCGTTACCAGATCTGCGAGCCGAATACCGCCGTATGCACGCCGGAGGCGACGGTTTCCGAGGGGATTTGAACGGTCTTTGCAGGGTTCTACGGGCGAGCCAATCGGCTTGAATCCTACCTGCGGAGGCAACCATGCGGAAGCTCT